>NZ_JBEYVJ010000126.1:0-20007 GCF_040643935.1 Kitasatospora sp. NPDC047058
GTGGGTGGTGACCAGGACCGAGATGCCGAAGTCGGTGTACACCCGGCGGATCAGCGCCAGCATGTCGTCCCGGCCGGCCGGGTCCAGCCCGTTGGGGCCTGCCCCGGAGGGCAGCCGGACCGTGCCCTTCCGGGCAACGGCCGGCGCGGCGCCGGGGCGGCGCCGGGGCGCGTCCGGCTTACATGCCCTACAAGGCCCTGCCATAGCTGATTGGCATGTTCATTGTCATATTGGTCACCCTGCCGACTTGGCAGACCCCGTCCCCAGGAACGGGTCGCCCCCGTACGCTTTCGTCAGCGCGCCGGCCCCGACGCGCCCTCGATCGGCGGCGAGGAGCAACCCGAGTGCGGCAGACCGGACGGCAGACCCGACGGCCCGAACGCCGAACCCCGCAGACCGCGGCGGAGCTGGCCAGGGTCCACGACCGCACCCTCGCCGAAGCCGCCGTCCGCGACCTCGCCCGGGCGGCCGTGCCGGCCGACGACGCCCCGCCCGGCCGCCAGCCCCGCCCCGAGATCGGCGACTCCTGGGCCCGCCTGCGCCGCCTCGGCCTCGACCCGGACGCCGGCGCCGTCGCCGTCCACCTCGGCCCCGCCGAGGTCGAACACCGCCGCCGGGCCTGCGGCCTCGACGTGGTCCTGCCCGTCCTGCGCGACACCCTGCTCGCACCGGTCGGCCAGACCCCGCTGATCCTCGCCATCGCCGACGCCGAGGGCCACGTCCTCTGGCAGGAGGGCGAACGCGCCCTGCGCCGCAGCGCCGACCGGATCGGCTTCCTCACCGGCGCCCGCTGGATCGAGGAGAGCGTCGGCACCAACGGCATCGCCGCCGCGCTGCGTGCCCAGCGCCCGATGCACGTCCACTCCGCCGAGCACTACCTGCGCAGTCACCACGCCTGGACCTGCGTCGCCGCACCCGTGCGCGACCCCGGCACCGGCCGGATCACCGGCGTCATCAACCTCAGCGGACCGGCCCACACCGTCCAGCCCTACCTGCTGCAGCTCACCGCCACCGCCGCCCGCCTCGCCGAGACCGAGCTGCGCGCCCGCCGCCTGGAGTCGCTGCACCAGCTGCGCACCCTCGCCGCCCCGCTGCTGGCCCGGGTGAACGGCCCGGCCGTGGTGGTCGACGCCGAGGGCTGGACCGCCGCCGCGGCCGGCCTGCCGACCCCCGCCCGGCTCCGGCTCCCCACCGGGGGCTGGAGCTCCGCCGCGGTGCACTGGCTGGCCGGCCTCGGCGAGTGCGCGATCGAACCGCTCGCCGACGGCTGGCTGATCCGCCCGGTCCGCCCGACGGAGGACGACGGGACGACGGAGGGCGGCACCGTCACCGCCGAACAGGCCGAGGGCGCCCGGCTCCGGCTGGACCTGCGTCGCCCCGACCGGTCCGAACTCTCGGTGCACGGCGCGGCCGGCAGCTGGTCGCACGCACTCAGCCCGCGCCACGCCGAACTGCTGCTGCTGCTCGCGGTCGAACGCGACGGCCACAGTGCGGCCCGGCTCGCCGACGCCCTGTTCGGCGACCCGGGCCGCACGGTCACGGTGCGCGCCGAGCTGTCCCGGCTACGCCGCTACCTCGGCGGCCTGCTGGCCCACCGGCCGTACCGCTTCGCCGAATCGGTGCTGGTCACCGTCCTCGGCCCGGACGACCCGTACAACCTGCTGCCGGTCTCCACGGCCCCTGCCATCCGCCGGCTGCGGGCGGGCCTGGCGGCCGGGACGGTCCGGTTGCCGGGAGCACCGCCGGTGCCGGCGCCGCGCACTCCCGGGGACGCCGCCGTGCCCCCGCCGGGGCTGCGTCAGCCCTCGGCCAGCAGCGCGGACAGCTGGGCGTCGGTCGGGCCGTAGGCCAGCTCGGCCTCCTCCGACACGAGCCGGTACGTCCGGTCCAGCCAGGCCTGGACCCGGGGCTTGGAAACCTCCAACAGCGCACTGCCGTGGGGCGATTCGAGCGCCAGGTGCAACGTCGAGCCGTGGCAGGGGCAGTACGCCGGCCACAACTTGACGTCGCCCTGGCCGCTCAGCGAGCGCAGGCCGTCGCGCAGCAGATCACGCGAGAACACCCAGTCGGCCTCGTCCGGCCGGCCGAGGTGGAACGTCAGCAGCACCTCGTACGGGCGGGCGGCGTCGAACCGGAACCGCGTCCGCACCTCGCCGACCACTTCCTCACCCAGCGAGATCCGCAGCATCAGCACCTCCTCCACCGCCGCCGGAGCGGCGGTGGAGCCTGCCTCATCGCCGCCCGTGGGGGTGGCGGCGAGAGGGGCACTGGAGGGTGCGGACAGCGGGTCGGGCGGCATGACGATCTCTCCGGGACGGCGTGGGATGCCATCCAGACTGCGCCACCGCCGACCGGACCGGCAAGGGTTGCAAGGAGGTTGCAATAATCCCCGCGCGCCCGCCGGGGGCCTTACTTCCCATTGTCAGACGGAGCGTCAACTTCCGTTCGTCGAACGGTTGTCCACGGAATGGATTGATTCCGTCCGAGGGCTGGCCGACCGCCCGGCCCCCGCTGGTACGCTCGTCCCCCTGCCGGCGCGGGCCCGAGCGGCTCCACCGGACAGGCCCCGGACGGCAGTCCGCCCTTGACGGCGGTTCGGGCCCGCCGACGGCGCGTGGAAGAATGCTGCGACCGCAACGGCGACTTCGGGGAGGGAGGGGTCCGGTGACTCTGCGCGAGGACACCGAGCAAGACCTGCGCCACGAGCGCGACCGCCAGTACCGGCCGGCCGAGCGTCACGGCCGGCACGGCCGCCCCAGGCCCTTCGGCGGCCGGCTCCGGCTGCCGACCCTGAAGTTCTCCGGCGCCGCCATGGCGATGTCCACCGTGGTCGGCATCAGCATCGCCACCACCCTCCTGCTCAACGAGCAGCAGGGCGTCGGACGCCGCGCCGGGGTGGCCCGCGTCGGCACCACGCCGCCGGCCGACCCGGGCCTCACCGACCGGACCGACGCCGCCGCCGACGCCTCGCCGGGCCCGGCCGCCCCGCCGCCGGCCGGCCGCTCCGGCAGCCGTCCCACCGCGACCGCCTCGCCCTCCGCCGACGCCCCGCACCCGCCGGCCGCCGACGGGCCCGCGCCGCGCACCGGGGACCACCGCGGCCCCGGGACCGGCGACCCCGGGACCACCGGCTCCGCGCCCTCCCCCGCCGCCGACGCCCCGTCCGCCCCGGCCACCGAGCCGCTCGGCCCGCCCCGCGGCGGGCACGAGGCCGTGACGCCGGCCCCCACCACCGCACCGGCCACCACCGCCACCACCACCCCGCCGGCCGGTACCGCACCGACCGGTACCGGCGCCCCGGCCGGCAGCGAGCCGCCCGCCGGCCACCGGCCGAACGGCCCCCAGCCGTTCGTCCCGACCGGGCCCGGCTCCCCGCCGCCGCCCGACGTCCTCACCACCGGCGGGGACAAGGACGGGCTCCCGGACCAGGGCACCGGGCAGGCCGACGTGGGCACCGGCCAGGGCAGCACCCAGGGCAAGCGGCCGGCCGGCACCGACACCGGTGCCGGGGACCCGGCCGGCGACGAGGCCGCCGACCACGCGCTCTCCGGTGCCGCCGTCGTGCAGCCGCTCGGCCGCGACGGCACCCGCCACGTGCTCACCCTCACCGTCGCCGAGCCGGTCACCGCACTCCAGGCCGAGTTCCGCCTCGCCCCCGGCGCGCTGGCCCCCGGCACCGGCACCGCCTGGACCGACCTGGCCGGCATCGTGATCACCGCCCACCAGGAACGCGGCACCCTGGTCTACCGGTTCACCACCCCGGACGGCACGGACGTCCGGCCCGGCCGGTACACCTTCGCGGCGGCAAGACGCCCACCGCCAAGGGCACGACCCCGCCCGCCGGCGGCGCCCCGTCCACCGGCCTCCCGCCGGCGCCGCCCGGAGGCACCACCCCCACCGTCGCCGCCCCGCCGTCGGTGCCCCCCACCACCGGCACCGTGCCCGCCGTGACCGCCGCCCCGACCCCGACCGTCGCCCCCGCCACCATCGCCGTCAGCACGGTGAACCTGGACTCGCTGACCTGCAGCGGCCGGTGGAGTCTGAGCGCGACGGTCACCGTGGTCGCCCAGGGCGCCGCCACCGGGACGCTGACGCTGAGCTGGTACCACAGCTCGGGCGGACGGGCCGTCACCGTCGCGACCGACACCGTGCAGATCCATGACGGCCGCGCGACCGTCACCCGGGCGCACGACTTCGGCTCGGCCGACACCTTCCCGACCTGGGGCGTGCGCATCAGCACCACCCCCGCGGCGGCGAAGCCCGGCAAGACCTCGGCCGAGACGGCCGCCTTCCTCTGCGACCCGCCCCGCTGAGCCCCGGCGCTGCCCGCCCGGGCCCGCCCGGCGGCCCGCACCCGTCCCCCTCCCGCCACGTCCCCTGACCTGGAGAAGCCATGCCCACCCCCCGTCCCGACTCCGCCCCGGCACCGGGCGCAGACCAGACCGTCCGACTCGGCGCGGGCCCCGGGGGTGTCGAGGAGACCGTGCGGTTGGGTGCGGCGGCTCCCGGGGGTGTCGAGGAGACGGTCCGGCTCGGTGCTGCCCCTGCGGCCGTCGAGGAGACGGTGCGGTTGGGTGCGGCGGCCCCTGGGGGCGTTGAGGAGACGGTCCGGCTCGGTGCTGCCCCTGCGGCCGTCGAGGAGACGGTGCGGTTGGGTGCGGCGGCTCCCGGGGGTGTCGAGGAGACGGTGCGGCTGGGCGCGGCTGCCCCCGGTGCCGCGGCGCCGGCCCCCGCCGGCCCCGACGCCGAGGCCACCGTCCGGCTCCACGACGGCGAGGACGTCGGTGCGACCTTCCTCGACCCCCGGGCCTGGGGCGGCGCCGCCCCGGTGACGGGGGAGACCGTCACGCACCTCGACACCACCCCGGTAGGGGAGACCGTCACCCGGATCGACGCCACCCCGGCCGGGGAGACCGTCACGCGCGCCGACACCCCGGCGCACGGCAGCGCCGCGGCGCCCGCCCCGCCGCTGCCCGTCCCCGCGGACGGGCCCACTTCGGCGGACACGCCCGCCCCGGCGGATCCCGGTGCCACCCCGCCCCCCGGCCCGTCGCCGGCCGCCGAGGCCCCGCAGGCCGAACCCCCGCTCGCCCCGGGCGAGTTGCGGCGGTTCGGCCCCGGCGTCCCGCCGCAGGCCGCCGCGGTCTGGCACGGCGCCGCCGTCCCCGGTGCGCAGCAGCCGCGCCGCCCCCGCCGGGTGGGGCGCTGGCTGGTGGGCGCGGCGGTCCTGCTGGCCGTCCTGGCCTTCCTGTACTGGCGCTTCGCCACGCCCGCCCTGGCGGTCACCGGTGTCGGCGTCACCACCGACCCGGCGGGCCCGGCCTGCGGCGGCACGGCGGTGGTCACGGCCGCGGTGGAGACCAACGGCGGCGCCGGCACCATCCGTTACCGCTGGCTGCGCAGCGACGGCACCACCTCGGACGAGATCGTCCAGGACGTCCGCTCCGGCGCCCACCACACCGATCTGGTGCTGCGCTGGAGCTTCGAGGGCCACGGCGACGTCCAGGCCACCGCCACCCTGGAGATCCTCTCCCCGGCCACCCGCACGGCAGCCACCACCTTCCCGTACCACTGCTCCTGAGCGCCTCTGCTCCTGAGCCCGGGCCCGGCTCGTCCTGCGAAGGACGGGTCGGGCCCCGGCATGTCCGGCGGGGCGCCGCGCAGCCGGACGGTGCCTGCGGGACCGGCCCCGCCGCGCCCGGACGCCGGGCCCCGTTCGATCCGCTCGTCCTGTCGACGGGAAACGCCTCGTCGATTCGGGCAACACTATTCTGACCCGGCGTCAGTCCGTAACCCAGAGAATGCCACACGCGCAGAGTCGTCGGCGACGAGGGCCGCCACAGGAGGTTCGGGCCCGGACGGATCGGCGGGTTGCCGCGTCGGGCGATCGTTCGGGAACGGTTCCGCGCCAACCGGGACCGGCCGCTGGCCGAATTCCTTGCGCTGAACCGGGATTCAGCGGTTTGCACCCCCGGCCGCGCCCCCGGCCCCGGCGCGCCCGGCCTGACCTGCGCAAGCGTCTCCCGGGGGGCGGTGCCGGCCTCCCGCGCCGCCCCGCCGACGCGGTCGCGGCACGCGAGCAGCCGTCTGGTGCCACGTCAACTCTCATTGGAGATCCAAACATTGACATGGCGCAGACCGTGTTCGAGACTGCCCGTGGCCCTGCCGCGCTCCCGCGCGCCGGACAAAATCTCTCGGGGGATGACTGTGTCGAGTGTCCACGCTGCGCAGAACCCAAAGGCCGCCGCTGCCATCGATCCGAACCGCGTCATGGCGGTGTGCACCGGCGTCACCTTTATGGCGTTCCTTGACTTCTCCGTGGTCAACATCGCCTTCCCCGAGATCTCCGCCGACTTCGCCAACACGTCGATCAACACCATGACGTGGACGGTCAGCGGCTACGCGGTCACGTTCGCCGCCCTGCTGGCGACGGGGGGCCGCGTTGCGGACAGCATCGGCCGGCGCACCGTCTTCCTCTGGTCGGTCGGGTTGTTCATCCTCGCCTCGCTCGGTTGCGGACTGGCTCCGTCCATCGGATGGCTGATCGCCGCGCGCTTCGTCCAGGGCGCGGCGTCCGGGGGGATGGTGCCGTCCGCCCTCGGGCTGATCCTCTCCACGACCCCGCGGGAACGCATCGGACACGCGATCTCGGTGTGGACCACGGCTTCGGGCTTCTCGGCGGTGATCGGCCCCGCGGTCGGCGGCGTGCTGCTGGAGGCCTTCGACTGGCGGTGGGTGTTCCTGATCAACCTGCCCATCGGCCTGCTCCTGCTGCTCGGCGGTGTGGCGGTGCTGCCCAGGCAGCAGCGCGGCTCCGGGGCACCCCTGCCGGACCCGCTCGGCAGCGTTCTGCTCACCGCGGGCATCGCCGGTGTCGTCAGTGCGCTCACCGAGGCGGACTCCTGGGGGTGGCACGATCCCCGCACGCTCGCACTGGGCCTGGTCGGGCTCGCGCTGACCCTGGTCGCCGTGGTGCGCTCGCGGTCGCACCGGTCCCCGGCGATCGACCTCGCGCTGTGGGGCAGCCGCACCTTCGCGATCGCCAATGTCGGACTCGGCCTGCTCAGCGCGACGATGTTCGCGTGGATGCTGGGCGCGCCGCTGTTCGCCGCGAGCATCTGGCACTGGTCCGTCCTGACCACCGCGGGCGCGCTCTGCGTCGGCGGGGTGGCCTCCATGGCCGGTGCGCTCACGGCCGGACGGCTCGTGAAACCGACGGCACGGGTCAAGGTCGCGGTGCTGGGCTCCCTGCTCTTCGCGGGCAGCAACGCGATCTGGGCGTCCAGCCTGTTCGGAGCCAAGCCCAACTTCGTCGGCGCGTGGCTGCCCGCCTCCATCCTCGGCGGGGGCGGCCTGGGGCTCGCGCTGACCTGCCTGTCCACCCTGGCCGCCGGGGTGGTGCCTCCGCTCAAGTTCGCGGGCGGCCTGGGGATGATGCTGTCCGCCCGCCAGGTCGGCGGCGCCGTCGGGGTGGCCGGCTTCGCCACCATCCTCGCCTCCGGTGCCGCACCCGGAAGCATGTCGAACTTTCATCACGCGTTTGACGCCGTGCTGGTCGTGAACGTCTGCTGCGCCGTTCTGGTCGCCACCTTGGCGAAGGTGATCCGGCCGGCTACGGGCGCCGACCCGGCACCGGCACGCGAGGCGTAGCCGCTCCGTCCGGCCGGGCGGTCCGCGTAGGGCCGCCCAGGGCTGATCAGGGCTGCTCAGGTCCGTTCGGGGACCGTTCCGGCCGCGCGTGCCGCCGACAGCAGTTGATTCTCCGCCTGACGGTATTTGGACGATCCACGGAATCTCCCTGGGGGGAAAGATGACCACGATCAATTGTCTGCTGGTGGGCGGCGGAAGCGTGCTCACCCGATGCGGTGAGATCATCCTGGCGCGAGGGCACCGGATCAGAGCGGTGGTGACCGACGACGCCACCGCACGCGCCTGGGCCGTCAAGTCGGGCATCCCCCACCACCGCCAGGCCGACGCCGCCGCGGCGGCACCGCAGTTGGCCTGTGACGTGCTGCTCAGCATCGGCAACTACGCCCTGGTGCCGGACGCGTTGCTGGCCTGCGCCGGCCGCATGAGCGTCAACTACCACTACGGTCCGCTGCCGGAGTACGCGGGCCTGCACGCGCCCTCCTGGGCCGTCGCCGAGCGCGCGGCCGACTACGCGGTCAGCTGGCACCGCATCGGCGAGCTGATCGACGGCGGCGACGTGCTCAAGCGCGTACCGGTGCCGGTCCGGCCGGACGAGACCGCGCTGTCGCTGGGCCTGAAGTGCGACGAAGCCGCCGTCGCCGGCCTGGCCGAGCTGATCGACGAGATCGCCGGGGGCCGCGAGACCGCCACACCCCAGGACCTCGCGGCGCGCCGCTACTTCTCCCGGCACAGCCAGTTCGCCGCCGAAGGCGTCATCGACTGGGACCGCGACAGCGACGACATCGTCGCGATGGTCCGTGCCACGGACCACGGCCCGTTCGGCAGTCCTCTGGTGTGGCCCAAGGCGGTCGTCGGTGGCCGGGTGCTCGCCGTCCGCGCAGCACGCAGCGGCGCCGCGGCCGACGGCGCCCGCCCGGGCGAGGTGATCGCCGGCGACGGGACCGACGGCCTGCGCGTGGCCACGCGGTCCGGCAGCATCCACCTGATCCGCCTGACGACCCTCGAAGGCGAGCCGGTCGCCCTCGGCGACCTCGCGGCCGGCGACGGGGCGCGGCCCGGCACGATGCTTCCCGCTCCCGGGGAGGGGAGCGGGCTCACCGAGGCGGGCACCGCCGCGTCCGAGTCCGCCGCGTACTGGCGCCGGCGGCTGATCGACGGGGAGCCCTGCCGCCTCCCCTACAGCCCGCCCGGGGCCGGCGCCGCAGCGGACGGTGCACCGGTCACCACGCGCCTCGGCCCGGCGGGCGGCGGCCGGAAGCAGTCGGCCGCCGCAGCCCGGCTGGCCGGCGCCTGGTGCACGTTCACGGCCCGGGCGACCGGGAAGCGGAACGTCCTGATCGCGGTGCCCGCCCCCCGTGACGGCGTCGCCGCCGAGTTCCGCGACGTCTTCTCCGCCTGGCTGCCGCTGAAGGCGGACCTCGACGCGGACGCGTCGGTCGAGTCGAACCTGCGGGCCGTCGGCGAGGAGTTCGCGGCCGTCGGGCAGCGGGCCTGGCTGCGCCGCGACGCGATCGGGCGCGACGAGCAGCTCCAGGAGCTGTGGAGCAGCGGCGCGCTGACGCCCGACGTGCTGGTCTCCTGGGCGGGTGCGCCGTTCACCCCCGCCGGCGAGCGCCCCCTCCTGGAGCTGGCCCTCCGTGAGGACGCCGAGACGGTCGAGTTCCGCTTCGACCCGGCCCGCCTGGCCCGGGCCGACGTCGAGCGCCTGGCCGTGCAGTTCGGCGACTGGTGCGCCCGGCTGCCCGCCGCCGCGAGCGGGACCCTGGCGTCCGCCGAGGCGGTGTCCGCCGACGAACGCCGGGCACTGGTCGAGGACTTCAACACCACCGACGACGACGCCCTGACGGGGCAGCGCCTGCACGAGCTGTTCGAGCAGGCCGCCGCCGCCCACGCGGGCCGGACCGCCCTGGTGTGCGGCGAGGAGCAGCTGACCTACGCCGACCTGAACGGACGCGCCAACCGCCTCGCCCGGACGCTGCTCGACCGGGGTGTCCGGCGCGGCGACCTGGTCGGCGTGGCCCTGGACCGGTCGGCCGACCTGGTGGTCGCGCTGCTCGCGGTGATGAAGACCGGAGCGGCCTACGTGCCGATCGACCCCGCCTTCCCCGCCGAGCGCATCCGTCTGGTGATCGAGAGCGCCGCTCCGAAGCTGGTGCTCACCCCGCCGGCGCCCCCGGCGAACCTCTCCGCCTGGCCCGGGCTCTGTCTGGGCGTCGACGAGGCGACGGCCGGCGGCGCCGAGGCGGCGAACCCCGGCATCGAGGTCGACGCCGGTGATCTCGCGTACGTCATCTACACCTCGGGCTCGACCGGCAGGCCCAAGGGCGTCGAGGTCGGCCACGGCGCGCTGGGCAACTTCCTCGCGTCGATGCTGCGCGAGCCCGGCTGCACGCAGGACGACCGCCTGCTGGCGGTGACCACCGTCTCCTTCGACATCGCGGTGCTCGAACTGTTCCTGCCGCTGCTGTGCGGCGCGCGGACGGTCATCGCCCAGGCCCACGAGGCGGCCGACGTCGACGCGCTGCTCGGGCTGATGCGGCGCCACCGGATCACCATGATGCAGGGCACGCCCGCCATCTGGCAGCTGCTGCTGGACTCGGGCTGGAGCGGCGAACCCGGGCCGGCGAAGATCCTCTGTGGCGGCGAGACGCTGACGCGCCGGCTCGCGGACCGCCTGCTCGACTGCGGCGGTGAGGTCTGGAACCTGTACGGCCCGACCGAGACCACGGTCTGGTCGAGCGCCTGGAAGGTCCGCGCGGACGGCGACGTCGTCATCGGCGCCCCGATCGCCAACACCCGGCTCTACGTGCTCGACGAGGACCTCTCACCGGTGCCGGCCGGCTTCCCCGGCGAGCTGTGCATCGGCGGCGCCGGTGTCGCGCGCGGCTACCACGGCGACGACGAGCAGACCCGGTCACGCTTCGTGGCGAACCCGTTCCACCCCGGCATGCTCTTCCGCACCGGCGACCTCGCCCGCTTCGGCGGCCCCGGCGCCCTGAGCGTGCTCGGACGCAACGACGACCAGGTCAAGCTGCGCGGCTACCGCATCGAGCTCGGCGACATCGAGGCGGCCGTCCTCGCCCACGACGACGTCGCGCAGGCCGTGGTGGCCGGCCGCGACGGGCAGCTGGTCGCCTACTGCGTGCGCGACGCGGAGCCCGCGGACGGCCCGGAGGCGGACGCCGGCGCCGGCAGCTCCGCCCTCGCCGAGTGGGCGGGTGCCTGGGACCGCGCCTACGAGGCCGAAACCGCCGTCCAGGACGCCACGTTCAACCTGGCCGGCTGGAGCAACAGCTACGACGGCCTGCCCTTCTCCGGCCCCGAGATGCGTGACTGGCAGAGCGGCTCGGTCCAGCGCATCCTGGCGCAGCCGCCGGGGAACGTCTTCGAGATCGGGTCCGGCAGCGGCCTGATGCTCTTCGCCGTCGCGCCGCACTCCACCGGCTACCGCGCGGTGGACGCCTCACCCCGCGCCGTGGAGCTGCTGCGCGGCCGGCTCGCGTCCCTTCCGCAGGCCAGCTGCGAGTGCCTCCCGGCCCACGAGCTCCCCGAGGTGGCCGAGGGCTCGCTCGACACCGTCATCGTCAACTCGGTCGCGCAGTACTTCCCTTCGGCCGACTACCTGACCTCGGTGCTGGACTGGGCGGTGCGGGCGGTCGGCACCGGACGCGTGTTCCTCGGGGACCTGCGCGACCTGGGCCTGCTGAAGGTCTTCCACGCCGACGTGCTGCACTTCCGCGGCAACGGCGCGGTCCCGGCCGGGGAACTCGCGCGCCGGGCCGAGCAGGCCGTGCGGGCGGAGCGCGAACTGGTGCTCTCCCCGGAGTTCTTCGCCGACCTGCCGCGGCTGTTCCCGCAGATCACCCGCGTCGACGTGGCCCTGCGCGACGGCCGCTACGTCAACGAGATGACCCGCTACCGCTACGACGTGACGCTGCACATCGGGCAGGACGCCGCCGTCCAGGAGACCGCCGACCAGCGGCACTGGCAGGAGGACGGGCTCGACCTCGCCGCGGTGCGCGCATGGCTGGAGGCGGCCGAGGGCGGGGCGCTGCGCCTGAACGCCGTTCCCAACGGCCGGCTGGGCGACGTGTTCGGCCGGGTGGCCGAGGCCCTCGGCGAGACGTCCCAGGCGCCCGCGTCCTGGGTCGACCCGCAGGAGCTCACCGCCGCCGCCGACGCGGCCGGCTGGGAGTCCGCTCTGCTGCCCAGCCGCTCCGGCGGCAAGTGGAGCCTGGACGCGGTGTTCTGGCGCGCCGGCGTGACCCCGGACCTCGGCCTCCGGCCGGCCGGGGCGGCCGGGGCGGCCGACGACCGCAGCGAGCCGGCCCGCCACGCCAACACGCCCGCCGCCGGCCGGCCGGCCAGGGCGGCGCTCGGCCAGGTGCTGCGTCCCTGGCTGGCGGAGCGCCTGCCCGCCTACATGGTCCCGGCGTTCTTCGTCGAACTGGACGAGTTCCCGCGGACCCCCAACGGCAAGATCGACACCAGGGCCCTGCCGGACCCGGTCGAGGGCATCGAGGCCACCGCCAAGCCGGCCGACCAGCTGGAGCGGGACATCCTCGCCGTCTGGACGGAGGTCCTCGGCCACGACCGCATCGGGGTCAACCAGAACTTCTTCGAGATCGGCGGCAACTCGCTGCGCGTGGTCCGCCTCCAGACGGAGCTGGAGAAGCTGCTGGGACGGCCGGTGGCCTCGGCCAAGCTGTTCGAGCACTACACCATCAAGACCATGGCGGCGTACCTGGCCGGGGGGAGGAAGGCCGCACCGGAGATCACGGCCGCGCGCCGCAGGGCCGACGACGAGGACATCGCCATCATCGGCATGGCCTGCCGGCTGCCCGGCGGCGTGACCACCCCCGAGGAGTACTGGGACCTGCTGGAGCGCGGAGGCGACGGCATCGTCGAGGTCCCCAAGGAGCGCTGGGACGCCGACGCGCTCTACGACCCCGACCCGGAGACGCGCGGCGCCTCGTACTGCCGCTACGGCGGCTTCGTCACCCCCGTCGACCTGTTCGACGCGGGCTTCTTCGGCGTCTCGCCGCGTGAGGCACGCGCACTGGACCCGCTCCAGCGCATGGTGCTGGAGACCTCCTGGGAGGCGTTCGAGCGCGCGGGCTACACCGCCGAGCGGCTCCGCGGCAGCCAGACCGGCGCGTTCATCGGCGTCGGCAAGAGCTCGGCGTACCACGAGTACGGCGTCACCGTCAGCGGCGGCCTCGCCGACCTGGACGGCTACGTCGGCCCGGGATCGGCCGGCGGCACCATGTCCGGCCGGGTGTCCTACGTGTTCGGCCTCGAAGGCCCGACGATGACCGTGGACACCGCGTGCTCCTCCTCCCTGGTCACCACGCACCTGGCCTGCAACGCGCTGCGCGCCGGCGAGTGCGACCTGGCCGTGTCGGCCGGCGTGAGCCTGATGCTCTCGCCCGAACTGCACGTGGAGTTCAGCCGCCTGCGCGGGATGTCGCCGGACGGACGCTGCCGGTCCTTCTCCGCCGACACCGACGGCACCGGCTGGAGCGAGGGCAGCGCCGCGGTGATCCTCAAGCGCCTGTCCGACGCGCAGCGGGACGGCGACACCATCCTGGCCGTGGTGCGCGGCACCGCCGTCAACCACGACGGGCACGCCGCCAGCCTGACCACCCCGAGCGGCCCCGCCCAGCAACGGGTGATCGGCCAGGCCCTCGCGGCGTCAGGCCTGAAGCCGGGCGACATCGACTACCTGGAGGCGCACGGCACCGGCACGAAGCTCGGCGACCCGATCGAGGCGACGGCGCTCGCCGAGGTCTTCGGCGGCAGCCACGCGGACGGCGAGCCCCTCTGGGTCGGATCGGCCAAGTCGAACCTGGGGCACACCCAGGCGGCGGCCGGGCTCGCGGGGGTGTTCAAGGCCGTCCTGGCCATGCAGCACGACCTGCTGCCGCAGACGCTGCACGTGTCGGAGCCCACCCCCGCGGTGGACTGGGACGACGTCGGCATGGCACTGGTCCGGGAGTCGCGCCCGTGGCTGCCGAAGGCCAGGCCCCGCCGGGCCGGCATCAGCTCCTTCGGCATCGGCGGCACCAACGCCCACGTCATCGTCGAGGAGGCGCCGCAGCGGGTCGTCGAGGAGAAGGCCCCGGCGCCCGCGCCCGCCGCGCTGCCCTTCCCGCTGGCCGCCTTCACCGAGGCCGCCCTGCGCGAGCAGGCCGCGAACCTGCACCTGCACCTGGGCATGAACATCCAGGACCGCCTCGGCGACATCGCCTACTCGCTGGCCACCACCCGCAGCCAGTTCCGCAAGCGGCTGGTGCTGATGGCCAAGGACAAGGCCGAACTGCTCGACAGGCTCGGCTCCTTCGCCCGCACGGGCGAGTCGCCGGCCGGTGCGGTGCGCAGCGGCGACCACCCCGAGGAGGCCCGGCTGGCCGTGCTCTTCACGGGCCAGGGCAGCCAGCTCCCGGGCATGGGCCGGGACGTCGCCGACGTCCACCCGGTCTTCCGGGAGGCCCTGGAGGAGATCGCGGCCCACTTCACCGGGCTGGAGAAGCCGCTGCTCCAGGTCATGTGGGCGGAGCCGGACAGCGCGGACGCGGCGCTGCTCGACCGCACCGACTTCACCCAGCCCGCGCTGTTCGCCCTGGAAGTGGCGCTGTGGCGGCTGTGGCGCAGCTGGGGCGTGCAGCCGGACGTCCTGCTCGGCCACAGCATCGGCGAACTCGCGGCCGCCCACGTGGCCGGCGTGTTCGACCTCGCCGACGCGTGCCGGCTGGTGGCGGCGCGCGGCCGGCTGATGCAGGCCCTTCCGGCCCGCGAGGCCGCCATGGTCTCGCTGGAGGCCGACGGCGCCGAGGCCCGGGCGGCGATCGAGGCGCTGGGCCTGACCGGCGAGGTCGACATCGCCGGTCTCAACACGCCGACGCAGACCGTGGTGTCCGGGAACGCCGAAGCGGTCGGGGCCGTCGCGGCGCACTTCCGCGCGCAGGACCGCAAGACCAAGGCACTGACCGTCTCGCACGCGTTCCACTCGCACCACATGGACGCCATGCTCGCGGAGTACCGCGCCGTGGCCGAGACCGTCCGCTTCGGCCCGCCGCGGATCGCCGTCGTCAGCGGCCTGACCGGTGAGGCGGCCCGGCCGGGCGAGCTGGAGCAGCCCGACTACTGGGTGCGCCAGGTGCGCCGGGCCGTCCGCTTCAGCGACGGCATGCGGGTTCTGCACCAGCAGGGCGCGAACACCTTCCTGGAGCTCGGACCGCAGCCGGTGCTCTCCGGCATGGGCGCGGCGTGCCTGGCCGAGGAGCGGTCCGTGGCCTGGGTGCCCTCGCTCACCCGGTCCCAGGACGGCCCCTCGGTCCTCCAGCGCAGCCTCGCCGAGCTGCACACGCGGGAGGTGCCGGTCGACTGGCAGGGCTACTTCGAGCCGTTCGGCGGCCAGCGGGTGCCGCTGCCGACGTACGCCTTCCAGCGAGAGCGCTACTGGTTCGAGCCGCCGCCCTCGCGGGCGATCGGCGCCGGCCTGGAGGACACCAACCACGTGCTGCTGGGCGGCGGCGTGACCGTGGCCGGGACCGAGCTGTCGGTGTTCACCACCGTGGTGACCACCGACGAGCCGGCCTGGGTGCAGGAGCACCGGGTCATGGACGCCGTGCTGATGCCCGGGACGGCGTTCTTCGAGGCCATGCGCGCGGCGGGCGAGATCGGCGTGGACGGCGGGTCGGACCTCGCGGACGTGGTCATCGTGTCCCCGCTGGTGCTGGCCCCCGGCGTCCCGGTCCGCACCCAGGTCACGGTGAGCCCGGCCGCCGGCGGCGGACGCCGGGTCCAGGTGTTCAGCTCCTCGGAGGACGGCTCCGACGCCTGGCAGCTGCACGCCGAGGGCGTGGTCGTCGCCGGGCACGTCGACGCCGGCCCGGCCGTCGCCCTGCCGCCGCGGGGCGCCGAGCCCGTCGACGCGGCCGCCCTCTACAGCGACCTGGCCGACCTCGGGTACGGCTACGGACCGACCTTCCAGGGCATCAAGGAGGCCTGGCACGTCGGCGGGGAGGTGTGGGCCAGGGCCGCGCTGCCGGAGAACTCGGCGCCGACCGCCATCCGCTACGGCCTGCACCCGGCCCTGCTGGACTCGGCCATGCACTCGCTGCTGCTGACCCAGCGGCTCCAGCAGAAGACCGGCGACGACCTGTTCGTGCCCTACGAGGCGGAGCGGCTGACGCTGCGCCAGAAGGGCCTGGCGGAGATCTGGGTCCGGGTCGCCGAGTTCGAGCTCGGCGACGGCGAGTTCTGGGCCTCGCTCGACATCTACAACGGCGAGGGTGAGAACGTCGGCCGGCTGCACCGCCTGCACGCGCGCCGGGTCGACCGGGCGGTGCTGCGCCGGCTGGCCGCGGCCGGTGTGGACCGCTTCCAGTTCGACGTCGACTGGCGGCCGCTGGAGTCCGAGGAGGTCGAACTGGGCGGCTCCTGGGGGCTGCTCGCGCCGGCCGGCGAGGTCGCGTGGGCGCGGGAGCTGGAGAACGGGCTGGCCCGGGCCGGCATCCAGGTGATCGAGGTCGACGACCTGGCCGACGCCGAGGACCTGGACGGGCTGCTCTGCCTGTGGGACTCCGACGCGGACGCGGTGTCCCAGGCCCACGACTTCTCCGGCAAGGCGCTGGCCCAGCTCCAGGCCGCCGCCGAGTGCGGGTTCCCGGTGCCGCTGGTCTGGGTCACCCGCCAGGCGGTGGGCACGGCGGCCGACGACCGGCTCTCCGGCGTCGGCGCGGGATCGCTGTGGGGCCTGATGCGCACCGCCCGCAACGAGCACCCCGAGCTGGTCCTGCGGCTGATCGACCTCGGCGAGCAGGAGACGGACGGGCTGGGCCCGGCGCTGATGCTCTCCGGCGAGCCGGAGTGCGCCCTGCGGCACGGCCAGGTGCTCGTGCCGCAGCTGCAGCGGGTGGCCGCGGCGAACGGCCCGGCGATCCCGTCCGAGGGGACGTGGAAGCTGGAGATCGCCGCCAAGGGCCGGCTGGACGAGCCGCTGGCGGTGCGGGTCACCCCGCCCGGCGCGCTCGCCGCCGGTGAGATCCGCGCCGAGGTGCGGGCCGCCGGGGTGAACTTCCTGGACGTGCTCAACGCCCTCGGGATGGTGGAGATCCCGGCCTTCGGCCTGGAGTTCGCCGGCGTCGTGACGGAGGTCGGCGCGGGGGTCAAGGACCTGCGGCCGGGCGATCCGGTGCTGGGCCTGGCCCGCGGCTCCTTCGGGTCGGAGGTCGTCATCGACGCCCGCCGGGTCGTGCGGATCCCGGAGGGCCTGGACTTCGAGGAGGCCGCGACCATCCCGATGACCTTCCTCACCGCCTGGTACGGCCTGCACGAACTGGGCGGCCTCCAGCCGGGCGAGCGGGTGCTGATCCACGCCGCGGCCGGCGGCGTGGGCATGGCGGCGGTGCAGCTGGCCCGGCTGTGCGGCGCCGAGGTGTTCGGCACCGCCAGCGAGCCGAAGTGGGACGCCCTGCGGGAGATGGGCCTGGACGACGACCACATCGCCTCCTCCCGTGACCTGGGCTTCGTCGAGCGCTTCGGCGCGACCACGGCCGGCAAGGGCTTCGACGTCGTGCTGAACTCCCTGGCCACGGAGTTCATCGACGCCAGCCTCGGCATGCTGGGCCGCGGCGGGCGGTTCCTGGAGATGGGCAAGATCGACGTGCGGGAGCAGGCCTCGGTCGACGAGACCCACCCGGGCGTGAGCTACACGGTCTACAACCTGCCCGAGGCCGGGCCCGACCTCATCCACGAGATGCTCGTCTCGCTGGCCGCGCTGTTCGCGGACGGCAGCCTCACCCCGCTGCGGCGGCGCACCTTCCCGCTGAACGAGGCGTCGGACGCCCTGCGCTTCATGGCCCAGGCGCGCCACGTGGGCAAGGTGGTGCTGACCCGGGCCGAGACCAGGCCCTTCGTCCGGCCGGACGGCGCGGTGCTGGTCACCGGTGGCCTCGGCGACCTCGGCCGGCGCATGGCCACCTGGCTGGCGGCCACCCACGGCGTCCGCGACCTGGTGCTGACCTCCCGCCGCGGCATGGACGCCCCCGGCGCGCAGGCGCTGGTGGACGAACTCGCCGCGCTGGGCGCCACGGCCACGGTCGTCGCGTGCGACTCCGCGGACTTCGGAGGCCTGGAGTCGGTCATGGCCCTGTTCGACGGCGACCGGCCGCTGCGCGGCGTCGTCCACGCCTCCGGCCTCCTCGACGACGGCGCCCTCTCGGCCCTGACGCCGGAACGGTTCACCGGCGTCTTCGGGCCGAAGCTGGACGGCGCCTGGCACCTGCACCGGCTGACCGAGGACCTGGAGCTGGACTTCTTCGTGATGCTCTCCTCCATCGCCGGCGTCATGGGAGCGCCGGGACAGGGGAACTACGCGGCGGCCAGCGCCTTCCTGGACACGCTCGCCCACCTGCGGCGCGCCAAGGGCCTCCCGGCCACCTCGGTGGCCTTCGGCCCCTGGGAGGGCGAGGGCATGGCGGCCGGGCTCAGCGAGGTCGACCGGGCCCGCTTCGCCCAGCTGGGCCTGGACCGGCTCGCCCCGGAGGAGGGCCTGGAGCTGCTCGAACTCGCCGTGACCGGCGGCAGGCCGCTGACCATGGCGGCGGCGCTGGACCTGAACCGCGTCGAGCGCTACTACGAGGAGCGCGGCGGCGTGCCGCCGCTGTTCCGCTCGCTGCTGAGCGGGAACGCGGGCGGGCGCAGCCGCGGCAGCGGCACGGACCTGCGCAAGCTGCTGGGCGAGGCCGCGCCGGAGGAGCACGCGTCCGTCGTGCTGTCCGTCGTGCGCGAGGAGGTGGCGAAGACGCTGGGCTTCGCCTCGCCGGAGAAGGTGGACGCCGACCTCCCGCTCCAGGACATCGGCATCGACTCGCTGACCGCGGTCCTGATGCGCAACCAGCTGGCCGACCTGACCGGTCTCGCACTGCCGGCCAAGATCGCCTTCGACCACCCGAACCTCAAGGCGCTCGCCCAGTTCCTGCTGGAGAAGCTGCAGGAGGCGGGGCTGGACGCGCCCGCCGGGACGGCCGCCGGACCGGAGGCCGCCGTGCTGGAGAGCACCGGGCCGCTCGGCCCGGACCTCGCGACGGTCCGCCGGGGCCACCTCGACCCGGAGCTGCGCTTCGACAACGCCGCCGGCCCGTTGACGAGCCCGGAGTCGGTCTTCGTCACCGGTGCCACCGGCTTCGTCGGCGCGTTCCTGCTGGGTGAACTGCTGGACGCCGGTGTCGCCGCCTACTGCCTCGTGCGGGCGGACGACGCCGACCACGGCCTGCGGCGGCTCGTCGGCGCGCTGGAGGCCTACGGCCTCTGGAAGGAGGAGTACGCGCCGCTGCTCAACCCGGTCGTGGGGGACCTCGCCCTGCCGCTGTTCGGCCTGGACGAGGAGGCGTTCGACCGGCTGGCGGACCAGGTCGACGCGGTCTGCCACGCCGGTGCGCTGGTGGACTGGGTCCGGCCGCTGGAGGACTACCTCGGTCCCAACGTGGTCGGCGCCCACGAGGCGCTGCGGCTGGCCTCGCGGGGCCGCGGCAAGGCGGTCCACCTCGTCTCCACGTTCGCCACGCTGCCCAAGTACCTCGGGTACGAGGTGGCGGAGGACCAGGTCGACCACGGCTACCTCACCTCCAAGTGGATGGCGGAGCAGATGGTCGCGGCCGCGCGCTGGCGCGGCGCCAGGGCGTCGGTGTACCGGCTGCCGTTCGTCAGCGCCTCGGCGGAGAGCGGCCACTTCCGGCTCGACCGCGGCGACTTCCTGCACAACCTGATCGTCGGCGGCACCGAGATGGGGAGCTTCCCCGGGCTCGACGCCGACCTCGCGGGTGTGCTGCCCGTCGACTACCTGGGCAGGACGATCGCGCAGGTGATGACCGCCGACCTGGCACGCATCGGCCGGGACTACGACTTCGTCAACTCCCGGGCGGAGGGGTTCAGCGGCTTCTTCGAGCTGATCGGCGCCGCCTGCGGCGACGTGAAGGTCGTCCCGTTCGAGGACTGGCAGGAGCAGGCGCGGGCCTACGCCGCCGCACACCCGACGAGCCCGCTGGCCCGGATCGCGGTGGTGCTGGACGGTCTCAGCCAGGAGGGGCTGGAGTCCATGCTCGCCGGCCTCCCCGTGGGCGCCGACGTCTTCGGGGGCGAGCAGTACCCGTCGCCGCCGCTGGACGAGCGGTTCGTCCGGAAGTACGTGGACCGCATCACCGCGCAGGCCGCCCCGGACACGGCGGCCGGGCAGGCGGCGGAGACCGACCAGGCGTAACGGCCGTGGGGCCGCCCCGCACGCCGGGGCGGCCCCCGGCCCCCCCCCCGCACCCCCGGGCGGGGCCCCGCCCCCCCCCCGGGGGCACGCAG
>NZ_JBEYVJ010000127.1:0-19947 GCF_040643935.1 Kitasatospora sp. NPDC047058
GGAGGTCCGCGGCCACTCGTTCGAGTTCCGCATCAACGGCGAGGCCCCGGGCCGCCGCGGAGGCCCGGACCGCGCCCGCGCTGGTCTGGGTCCGCAGCGACCTGCTGGCCGCCCGTCCCGCCGTGGAGACCCGGGCGGGCATGGTCGAGGTCATCCGCCACGTCCTCGCCGTCTGCCCGGCGCAGTACGAGGCGCTCGCCAGGATCCTGCGTCCGACGGCCGGTTACACCCCGCAGGCCCTCGCCGCCTGCGTCGCCCTCTGCGCCGACGCCCGGGCCGCGCTGGTCTGCTTCGACCCGTTCGAGGCCGGCCCGGCCCTCGCGCTCGGCTACGGGCGCAGCCTCGCCGGCGCGGTGCAGAGCAGCACGGACACCGGCATCACCCCCGCGCTCGCGCCCGGTGACGCCGCGGCCTTGGGACTGCTCCTCGCCGCCCGCACCGCCGCCCAACTCGGCCTGCTGGACGGCACCGCCCTGTGGGCGCACCGCGAGCTGCTGGCCCGCAACGGTTCGGCGACCGCCCTGCCGGACGGGACCGACACCCGCGCCCTGGCCGCCACCCTCGCCGCCGCCGCAGACCCCGGCCTGCTCCTGCTCGGCGGCCTCGGGCGGCCGCACTGCAGCCGGGGCCGCCTGCTCACCCGGGTCGATGCCGCCATGCTCCGGGCGGCCGCCGAGAGCCTGGGCCGGACCGGCGTCCCGCACAGCCGCGGCCCGGCCGCGGAGCCCGTGCCCGCCACCGTCGGCCGCCCCAGCTGACCTCGGCCGACCCGCGCCGGCCCCGGCGTCCCGGTGTCCCGACCGGCCGGGCCGACGGGGTGGGCGCGGCTCGGGCGGCAGGCGGGAACGGGACGGGACCGGCTCCCCGTGTGGCCGGGACGACGGGCGCCACACCGTAGTGGTCAGAGGCGGACCGGCACGGACCGCCGCAGACCAGAAGGAGTCCCGTCATGACGGGCACCGTCATCACCGACCTCCGCCGGCGCGGCGCCGTCGACCCGAGCCGGTACCTGACCGGTCCGCTGCGCGTGGTCGGACTGCAGTGGCTCGACCCGGACCACGAGATCGAGGTCGTCGCCGAAGGCGTCGAGCACGCCCTCTACGTCACCGCCGGCTCGGGCACCGCCAGCGCTCCCGACAGTGACGAGCAGGAAGGTCCCGATGCCGGGATCCCGCTGGTCGAGGGCACCGCGCTGACCCTGCCGCTCGGCGCCCGGACCGTCCTGAGCGCCGGTACGGCCGGCCTGGAGTACTTCCACGCGGTCCTCGCCGTCACCGCCCACCCGGCCGGTCCCGGCGCGCCCGAGGACGCCGCCGCCGCCGGCGAAGCCGCCGACACTCCCGAGACTCCGGACCGCGCCGACCACCCCGACAATCCCGAACGCCCCCAAGGAGGCGAGCCCCGATGATCGTCACCACCGCCTCGGCCGCCGCAGCCGTCATCCTCGGCCCGCACGGCGAGCGGGTCCGGCTGCGCTGCCTGGCGCGCCGGTCGATGCTCGCCAGCGCCTGCGAATCCTTCGACCACCTGCGGCTGAGCCCCGGCGCCCAGCACGTCATGCCCGGGCAGACCGAGGCCGAGACCGTCCTCTACGTCCTGCGCGGCTCGCTCCTGGTCGGCCGGAGCACCGGCGAGCCGGACCACCTGGCGGTCGACGGCGACGTGCTGCTCGCCCGCCGGGCCGTCCCGCTCCATTTGGACGCCGGACCGCTCGGTGCCGAACTGCTCTGCCTCACCCTGGCCGCACCCCGCCGCACCACCGCGACCAGGCAGGCCCTGGCCCGCCGCCGCGCCGAACGACGGACCCGCCCGTGAACACCTCCCCGAACACCCATCCGACCGACTCCCCGGGCAGTCCCGGGAACAACGCCCGCACCATGACCGCCCTGCGGTTCGAGGCGCCGCACCGCGTCGCCCTGGCCCGGGTGCCCCGTCCGGCGGCACCCGGGCCGGACGGGGTGACGGTCCGCACCTCCCTGGTCGGCCTCTGCGGCACCGACCTGGAACTCTTCCACGGCACCGCCTCCTACCTGCGCGACGGCCGCGCCGGATATCCGCTGGTCCCGGGCCACGAGTGGTGCGGGACGGTGGCCGAAGTCGGCAGCGAAGTCACCGAGTTCACGCCCGGCGATCGTGTGGTGGGCCAGACGATGGTGCACTGCGGACTCTGCCGGATGTGCCGGCGCAGCCGTCGCGCGCTCTGCGAACGGCTCACCGAGGTCGGTCTATACGGCCGCCAGGGCGCCGCCGCCGAGTACGTGGGCCTGCCGGAGCGCGCGCTCTCCCGGGTCCCCGACGAAGTACCCGACCGGGAGGCCGTGTTGGTCGAACCGGCGGTCACCGTCGTCGGCGGCCTGGACCGGGCCCGGTGTCGGCTCGACGACCGGGTGGCCGTCATCGGCACCGGCACCATCGGCCTGCTGGCGGTCCAACTCGCCTCCCGGCTCGCCGAATCGGTGGATGCCGTCGGGATCGACCCGGCCGGCCGCGAGCTCGCCCGGCGTTGCGGCGCCCGGCGCGTGCTGACCCCCGAACAGGCGCAGGCCGGACGCGGCCACTACTCGCTGGTGGTCGAAGCCTCCGGCGCGGCAAGCGCGTTCGGCCTCGGCCTGGACCTGCTGGAGCCGGGCGGCCGGCTCGCCCTGATCGGCGTGGCCGGTGCACCGGCCGAGGGCTTCGTCCCCGGCGACCTGACCCTGCGCGGGCTGGAGGTGATCGGGGTCCAGCACGGCCTGGACCACTACGACCGGACCCTCCGCCTGTTCCGTGACGGCGTGCTGGCGGCGGAACCGCTGATCGCCACCGTCCTACCGCCGGCCGAGGGGCCGGACGCGTTCCGGCTGCTCGCCGCAGGCCGCAGCGGCCCGCCCAAGATCCTGCTCGACTTCGGGCACGACGGCAGCCGCACCGGCACTGACATCGGCACTGACATCGGCACTGACATCGGCGCCGACATCGGCACTGGCACCGGCAACAGCAGCGGACCCGCCGACCCCCAACATCCCACCCTCCAAGGAGGAACGACGTGATCCTCGTCCCCGCGGCCGTGCCGCGTACGGCCCCGGCATTCCGGCGGCTGATCGACCCGTACCACCTGCCGTCGGCCCGCGGCGGGCTCACCGTCGAGACCCTGCCGCCCGGCATACGCGTGGAGCAACACCCCTCCCGGGTGGCCGAGTCGGTGACCGTGGTGCTGTCCGGCCGGATCCGTTCGGCCGGCCGGATCCTCGGACCCGGCGAAGGCCTCTACCACCCGCCGGGCAGCGCCTGCGGACTCACCGCACTGCCCGGCGCACCGGCGGCCGTGCTGACCATCCGGCCGCGCCCGTCGGCCGGACCGGGGCCGGCGCTGCGCCCACTGCCGGTACCGCTGCCCCCGGCCCCAACCCCGGCTCCTGCCGCCGCTCCGGCCCCAGCCCCAGCCCCGGCTCCAACCCCGGCCCCGGGGCCGACGGAGCAGCCCGACGTCCGCCCGGGGGAGGGCGGTGCGGCCATCGGCGGTTCGGCCGGGATGGACGTCCACTGGCTGGCCACCGAGGAGACGGTGGGCGCCCGGCGGGTCACCGTCGCGTCCTCGGCCTTCGCCCCCGACGGCAGCCACGACCTGCACCGGCACCCGGACGCGGACGAGTTCTTCCTGGTCCTCGCGGGCGGCGGCCGGCATCTCACCGCCGCCGGAGAGGTGGTGGTCCGCGCGGGCGACCTGGTGTTCGTCCCGGCGGGGGAGTGGCACGGCTTCCGGACCTCGCCGGGCCGGCCGACGACCGCCCTGTACGGCTACCTCGGCGCGCCGAGCCTGGCGCGGGCCGGCTACCAGGTCCACCCGAGCAGCGAGGAGGCGGCCCGGTGAACGCGACGGACGCCGCAGCGACGGAGGCCGCGGGTCCGGGGCGGCCGTCGGTGGCGGTCGTCACCGGCGCGAGCTCCGGCATCGGCCGGGCCACCGCCATCGCGCTGGCCCGGGCCGGCCACACGGTGGCGATCGGCTACCGCACCGACCGCGCCGCCGCCCGCCGGACGGCGGCGCTGGCCGGCGGACGGACCATGCTGCTGCCGCTGGACCTGGCCGACCCGGCGGCGGCCGCCCGCGCCGTGGACGGGGCCGCCGTCCACCTCGGCGGCCTCGACATCCTGGTCAACTGTGCCGGGATCAACCGGCGTTCACCGGTGCTCGCCGAGTCGCTGGCGGACTGGGAGCGGATCCTCACGGTGGACCTCACCGGTCCGTTCGCCTGTGCACAGGCGGCCGCCCGCCGGATGGTCCGCCAGGGCCGGGGCGGGCGGATCGTGAACGTCACCTCGGTCCACGAGTTCACGCCGATCCTCGGCGGAGCCGCGTACTGCGCGGCCAAGGGCGGGCTGGGCGAGCTGACCAAGGTGCTCGCCCTCGAACTGGCGCCGTACGGGATCACCGTCAACGCGGTCAGCCCGGGCGAGACGGCCACCCGGATGAACGGTGTCCCGGACGACGGTGACGCGGCTCAACTGGCAAGGCCCGCCATCCCGGTGGGCCGGCCCGGCCGGGCGGCCGAGGTCGCCGCCGCGATCGTTCACCTCACCGGCCCGGACGCCGCCTACACCACGGGCATCTCGCTCACCGTCGACGGCGGCCTCAGCCTGATGAGCGCCATCGCCAACCAACGCGACGCCGCACACGAGCAGCCCGCGCGGCAGCACAGTGCGCACCCCGGCCCTCACGCCGCCGACGCCCGTACCCACGACACCCCAGCCGCCAACGCCCAGGCCGGCAACACCCGAGCCACCCCGTGGCTTTGAGAGGAGAGCACACGATGACCGGCATCCCCGGGGCCCACGCCGTCCACCACGTCGCGTACACCGTCCCCGACCTCGACCAGGCCGTCGCCTTCTTCGCCGACGTCCTCGGCGCCCGGCTGCTCTACCGGCTCGGCCCGGTCGCCGATCCGTCCGGCGGCGACTGGATGACCCGCCAACTCGGCGTCCACCGCGATGCGGTGGCGTACATCGCGATGCTGCGGCTCGGTCCGGTGACCAACCTGGAGCTGTTCCAGTACACCGCCCCGGGCCAGCGTCGCGAGCTGCCCGCCAACAGCGACTGGGGAGGCCATCACCTGGCCATCGCCGTCGAGGACGTCGACCGGGCCGTCGCCTACCTGCGCGCGCAGCCCGGGGTCCAGGTGCTGGGCGAGCCGCAGACCATCGCGGACGGCGGCCCGATCGACGGCGACCGCTGGGTCTACTTCCGCACTCCGTGGGGCCTCCAGCTGGAGGTGCTCGCCATGCCGGTCGGCATGCCCTACGAACGCGCCACCGCCGACCGGCTGTTCGCGCCGGACGGGCCCTGGTCCGAGGGCAGCGCCGGGGAGGGCGGGCGTGGTTGAGGCCACCGCAGCGGTGGTCCGCGAGGCCGGGGGGCCGTTCCGGCTGGAGACCGTCCGGCTGGACGAGCCGCGACCGGACGAGGTGCTGGTCCGGATCCGGGCCGTCGGGATCTGCCACACCGACCTGAGCGTGCGCGCCGGACGGACCCCGGCCCCGCTGCCCGCCGTCCTCGGTCACGAGGGCGCGGGCACGGTGGAGGCGGTCGGCAGCGCCGTGACCCGGGTGCGCCCCGGCGACACGGTGGTGCTGACCTTCGCCTCCTGCGGCGCCTGCCCGTCCTGCCGGACCGGGCGGCCGGTGCGCTGCGACCACTGGGCCGCCCTCAACCTGTTCGGCGGACGGCGGCTGGACGGCAGCGCCACCGTGTACGGAACGGGCCACGGACCCGTGGACGACGGCGGGAGCCGCACGAACGCCCCGCTGAACGGGCACTTCTTCGGCCAGTCCGCCTTCGCGACCCACGCACTGGCGACCGAGCGCAACGCGGTGCCGGTACGGGCCGGGGACACGCCCTTCGAGCTGCTGGCCCCGTTCGGCTGCGGCGTGCAGACCGGCGCGGGCGCGGTGTTCCACGTGCTGAGGCCCCGACCGGGCGACACCGTCGTGGTGTTCGGCGCCGGCGCGGTCGGCCTGGCCGCGGTCCTCGCCGCCCGGCTCACCCCGGCCGCCCGGATCGTGGCGGTCGACCTGCGGCCGGCCCGGCTCGCCCTGGCCCGCGAACTCGGCGCCACGGAGGTGGTGGACGCCGGGACGCAGGATCCGGTGGCGGCGGTGGCCGCCCTCACCGGTGGCCGGGGCGCCGACCACGCGCTGGAGACCAGCGGGAGCGTCCGTGCGCTGCGACAGGCGGTGGACGCGCTGGCGGTCGGTGGTACGTGCGGGGTGGTCGGCGCCCCGGCGGCCGGCAGCGAGGTGGCCCTGGACGTCCCCGGGCTGCTCGCCCGGGCGCCCAGGATCGTCGGCGTGAACCAGGGCGCGAGCGTGCCGGAACGGTTCCTGCCGGCGCTGGTCGGCCTGTTCCGCGCGGGACGGCTGCCCGTGGACCGGCTGGTGCGCACCTACCCGTTCGCAGCGATCGAGGAGGCGGCCGAGGCGGCCCGGGCGGGCGAGGTGGTGAAGCCCGTCCTGCTCCTGCCCTGAGCCCGACCTGACCCGGCCCCGCTCCGACTCGCTCCGGCCCGGCCCGGCCCGGCCCCGACCCGCTCCGACCCGACCCGACCCGCTCCGACCTGATTCGCTCAGACCGGCTCTGAGCTGCAGAAACATCCGCCGTCTCGGCTTCCGCTCCCGCTTTGGGACCGGAACGGGACGGCGGACCCATGTGCCCGGGCGGGTGTCCCGCGCACAGTGATGAATGAGCGGCCGATCGCTCGACCACTCGGAAGATCTGGAGCAATCCTCATGACAACCAGCACAGTTACCAAGGCGTTCCGTCTGGCGTCCCTGCTGGCCGGCGTCACCGCAGCCGGGATGGCCCTCAAGTGCGCCGTTGCCGACGTGTTCGGTGGCAAGACCACCGGCACCCCTGCCACCGGTACCCCTGCCGCCGGCTCCGCGTCCGGCGGGCCGGCCGCGGGGAAGCCGCCGATCAGCACCATGGAGTGCGACGCCGGCGAACACAACTGCCACAGTTGAACCGCGATCCCCGTTCCCACACCGCCTCCGCCCCCGACACCACCCACGGTGCCGGGGGCGGACGCGTGCGGGCCCGGGCCGCCATGGCCCGGGCCCGCGTTCTGCAGCCTCGCTGCAGGAAGTCGTCAGCCCTGCGAGGGGTAGCGCGGCAGCACCGCGAGCACCCGGGTGCCGTGCTCCAACGGGCCGATCGTGAAGCTGCCTCCGAGCTCGGCGGCCCGGTCCGCCATCGACCGCAGCCCGACCCCGCTCCCCGCAGGCCTCTCACCGGCACCGGTACCGGCAGCGGCCGGACCGCCGTCCGTACGGGCAGGGCCGTTCGCACCGGCAGCGCCGCCCGTACCGGCCGGGCTTGCCGCACCGCCGAGCCCGCCGGCACCGCCGTCCGGACCGACCGTGCCCGGCGTCCCCGGAGCCGCCCCCGGGTCCTGAGCCCGGCAGCCGATCCCGTTGTCCTGGACGGTGAGCATCAGCGCCTTGTCCTCCACCCGCACGCGCACCTCGGCCGCGGTGGCGCGGGCGTGCCGCAGCACGTTGTTCAGCGCCTCGGCGGTGATCCGGTAGGCGGCCACCTCGACCGCTGCGGGCAGGTTCGGCAGCGGCTCCGGCGTCACCTCGGTGGTGACGGTCAGCCCCATGCCGTTGAACGTGGCGCCGAGTTGCTCGATCGCCCGGGTCAGGCCGAACTCGCCGAGGGACGCGGGCCCGAGCCGGTCGGTGATCCGCCGGACCTCCTTGATGGCCGTCGCGAGGTCGCCCGAGATGCTGTGCAGGGTGTCCGTGAGCGGGGCCCCGGCGTCCAGGGTGCTGCCCGCGTTGTCGACCCGCAGGCGGAGTCCGGCCAGGGCGGGCCCGAGGCCGTCGTGGATGTCCCGGCGCAGCCAGCGCCGCTCCTCCTCCCGCGCGGCGACGATCTGCTCCCGGCTGGCCTGCAGGTCCTCCTGCAGGCGCAGCGAGGCGACGGCGGGGGAGGCCTGGTCGGCGAGCGAGCGGAGGATGTCGACGTCGCTGTCGTCCAGTTCGGCCTCGCCCTCGCGCAGGCCGACGGTCAGCTCGCCGATCGTGCCGCCGTGGTGGACCAGCGCGAAGGACTGCCGGCGCCCGTTCAGCCGTCCGACGGAAGCCAGCGGACGGAGCCCCGCCCGGGTGCTGACGGTCAGGGCGACCCCGGGCAGGCGCAGTTCCTCCGCGACCGTCGCGCACAGCGCGTCCGGCAGCCGTTCGGGGTCGACCACCTGCCGTACTCGTCCGGCCAGCGTGCGCAGCACCTGGTACGGCTGGGCGCGCTCGCCGTAGTAGAGCCGGTCGACGAGGCCGACGGCCCACCGGGCGGCGCGCGACAGGCCGGTGCCCAGCACGAAGACGAGGGCGATCAGCAGCAGTGCCGCGGCACCGCGCCCCGGCACCAGCCAGTCGGACAGCACGGCGGCGAACACCACGAACAGCATGGTCAGGCCGGTGGCGAGGAGGAGTCCGCTGAGGATCCGGCGGGCGGCGCGGTCGAGCCGCCAGCCGCCGTCCTTGACGACCAGGTGGGTGACGGCCACCGCCCAGACCAGGTTGGCCGCGGCGAACAGCCAGTAGACCAGCCAGTAGGCGTCGGTGGACTCGTACCGGCTGTAGACCTCCTGGACGCCGGCCCAGAGCAGGTAGGCGCCCAGCATGAACCCGAGGTGCAGCCGGTGCCGTGGTGCCGCGCGCAGCAGCCGGGCCAGCAGGACGGTCGCCGGGATCGCGAGCAGGAGGTAGAACGCCGGTTCGGCGTAGCTGCCGAGGTGGTGGTAGAGCGACAGCAGCGACCTTCCGGGCGGGGTGTCCGCCAGCGGGTTGGGCCGGTGGAACAGCTCGGGCTCACCCACGTACGACAGGTTGGTCCTGACCTGCCAGAAGGCGACCGCGGAGATGTAGATCCACCACCGCCGGTCGGTGAGGCGCCCGGACGGGAGCCACAGCGGCAGGACGAAGAAGAGCGTCTCGCGGACGGTGTCGCAGACGCCTTTGAGTGCGGCGGTCACGGCCACGATCGTGGGATTGCCGACCTCGACGAACACCGGGGCGCTCGCCGCCTTGGGAAGGATGGCGGCGAGCGCGTAGACCAGCATCACCCAACCGAGCGGAATGCCGGGCCGGTGCGCGTGCAGCAGCATGCCGGCCGCGGCGAACGGCAGGGCGTACACCAGGACGATCAGCTGGTCCCGTGGATCGGCGATCCCCGGGTCGCCCAGATGGGCGAGGACGTAGCAGCTCCAGAGGGTGGCGAGGGCGAGGCACAGGGAGGCGACGGCTGCGGCCGCCGTGAGTTGGCGCCGGTCGCGGGTGCGTGCGGCGTCCGGCCGCGGCGTGGCGGGCGTTCCCCTGCGGGGAAAGGTCAGGGTGGTCATGGCACCGCCTCGCAACCGGCTAGCGCGTGTGTAGGGGGGTGTGGTCCGCCGGCGGCCGGTCGCCGGGCACTGTTCACAGTCTGGGCGGCCCGTGGTCCCAGGCGCATGAGGCAGGTGACCCGGATGGCGGGGTGATGGCGGGGCGATGGCGGGGCGAAGGCGGGGCGAATGCGGGCGGTGACTTCCGGGCCCGACGCGGGCGCCCGGCGCCGGGCGGCTGCACGGCCCGGGCATGTTACAGAAAGTAACTCGCGTGTCGCTGGTAGTGTCGGCCGTGTGGATGAAGAACCGCAGGACGCCCTACCCGTCCGTGTGCTGATCGTCGACGACCACCCGCTGTTCCGGGAAGGCCTCAAGGCCGCGCTGGAAAGCGCCGAGGGCATCGCCGTGGTGGCCGAGGCCGAGCGCGTCGCGGAGGTGCCGGACGCGGTCGCCCGGTCCGGTCCGGACGTGGTGGTGATGGACCTCTCGCTGCCGGACGGCTCCGGGCTGGAGGCCGCCCGCCGGCTCGCCGCGCAGCCGCCCGCCCCGCCGGTGCTGATGCTGACCATGGCCGACGACGACGGCAGCCTGCTCGCCGCGCTCCAGGCCGGCGCGCGCGGCTACCTGGTCAAGGGCGCGGGCCGGGAGGAGGTGCTGCACGCCGTGCGGACGGTCGCGGCGGGCGGTGCGGTGTTCGGCGCCGACGTGGCCGGCCGGATCACCGCGCTGCTGGCGGGCGCCCGGGTGCGCGAGGCCGGGCAGCTGTTCCCCGCGCTCACCGCCCGGGAGGCGGAGGTCCTGGACCTGGTGGCGCGCGGGCTGGACAACCGGCGGATCGCCCGGGAGCTGGTGGTGGCGGAGAAGACGGTCCGCAACCACGTCACCCACATCTTCGAGAAGCTGCACGTGGCGACCCGCGCGGAGGCGGTCGCCCGGGCCCGCGACATGGGCCTCGGGGACAGCTGAACCGCGACAGGGCCGTCCGCCGCAGGCCGGAACCGGAGGAGGAGGCCCGCATGAGCGATCCGGTCACAGCCGCACCGGCCACACCGCCGACGCCGCCCACCTCAGCGGGTGCGGCCACGGCGGTCCGCGCATACCCGGGGCGCGGCCGCCTCGCCGCCGCCCGGCAGGCCGGGCTGGCCTGGGCCTACGCGGCCTGCGGTCTGACGCTGCTCAGCGGGCTCGGCTGGGTGCTGCTCGCCCTGACCCACCAGGACGCCGCCTGGGCCGAGCCGTTCTTCCTCCACGACGGCGAGACGGTGCTGCTCGGCTTCGGCTTCGCGCTCTCCGGACTGCTGATCCTCGCCCACCGCGCGGGACCGGACGAACCCGACCCCGGCCGGGCCGGCGCCGTAGGTGCCGTCATAGGTGCCGCCCCCGGCGCTGCCCCCGCCCCCGCCCTCGCCCCGCCGGACGTCCGGCCCCGCCCGGCCGGCCGCAGCCTCGGCGTGGCCATGCTCGCCGCCGGCCTCGGCGGCTGCCTCTCCCGCTTCGGCCTGCTCGCCGCCGCGTCGATGGGCGCCGGACCGGTGGTGGAGGCGGTGGGTGCAGCCGTCCTGCTCGCCTCGGTCACCCTGTTCATCTTCCTCGCCGTCGCCCTGCCGCTCTGGCTGCCCGAGGGGCGCCTGCCCGCGGGCTGGGGACGGCTCTACATCGGCGCGACCGCCGTGTGGAGCGCCTGCCACGCCTGCGTGGTGCGGCTCGGCGTGCCGCTGCCGTACTTCGGGGACGTCCTGGTCCCGCAGGGGGAGGGGCTGCCGCTCGACGAATGGCACGTCACCCTGGTCTCCTGGGCGCTCGTCGTGGTCAACCTGACGGTGGCCGCCGTGCGGTGGCGGCGCTCGCCCCGGCCGCACCGCGCCGTCGCGGCGGTGCTCGTCCCCTACCTGATCTGGCTGCTCACCACCAACCTCGCGCTTCGGCTGGGCGGTTCGGAGAGCGTCGCCGCCGTCGCCTACTTCACCGGCTCGGCGCTCTGGATGCTCGGGGCGGTCGGCTACGCCTTCACCCGCGACCGCTCCCGCTACCTCGACCGCGCCACCCGCCGGATGCTCAGCGCCCTCGCCCTCACCGCGCTGCTGATCGCCGGCTACCTCGGCATCGCACTGCTGATGCGCCGCGCGCTGCCGAAGTCCAGCACCGCCGACGCCCAGCTCCTCGCCGCCGGCGCCCTCGCCATCGGCGGACTGCTCGGCCCCACCACCCGCTGGGTGCTGCGCGCCGTGGACCGGTTCTACTACGGCGACCGCGCCCGCCCGTACCAGGTGGTGCGCGAACTCGCCGAACGGCTCAGCCGTGCGGTCAGCCCGGCGGACGCCCCGCCGCTGCTCTGCGACACCGTGGTCAAGGCCCTCGGCCTGCCCGGCGCCCGGGTCGTCCTGCACACCCGCAACGGCCCGCACGAAGTCGCCTCCGCCGGCGTCGTCGGCCCCGGCAGCCAGGTCTTCCCGCTCAGCTACGAGGGCGCCGTGATCGGCGACCTGTACGCTCCGCCGCGCGCCGGCCAACCCGTCCTGGACGCCCAGGACCACGAGGTGCTGCGCTTCCTCGCCGACCAGGCCGCGCCCGCCATCGCCTCGCTGCGCCTCTACGAGGAACTCCAGGCCGGGCGGCGGCAGATCGTCCTGGCCCGGGAGGAGGAACGCCGGCGGCTGCGGCACGACCTGCACGACGGGCTCGGCCCCACCCTCTCCGGGCTGCGGCTCGGCGTCGACACCGCGCGTGCCGCCGTCCCCGAGGACTCGCCGGCGGCCCGGTCACTGCGGGTGGTGTCGGCCGGGATCGGGCAGGCGATCGTCGAGCTGCGCAGGATCACCGAGGGGCTGGCGCCCGCCGCGCTGGCCCGGGACGGGCTGGCGGGGGCGCTGCGCCGGCTCGTCGTTGGGCTGGACGGGGACCGCGTCCGGATCGCCCTGGTGCTCGATCCGGACCCGCCGCCCGCGCTGCCCGCCGCCGTCGAGGTGGCGGTGCTGCGGATCAGCGGTGAGGCGTTGAACAACGTGCTGCGCCACTCGGGTGCCACCGGGGCCACGCTGTCGCTGCGCGTCCGCCCGGACGAGGTGGTGGTCGAGGCCCGCGACGACGGCCGGGGCTTCCGGGACCCGGCCGCCGCCGGTGCGGATAGCGGCGGCGCGGATGCCGGCGGTGTGTGGCCGGCCCGGGAGACGGACGCCGACCGCTGGGCCGGCCCGGGGCTCGGCCTGCGCTCGATGGCCGAGCGGGCCGAGGAGTTGGGCGGCGGCTTCACCGCCGTCAACCACGAGGGCGGCGCGCTCGTCCGGGCGGTGCTGCCGCGTGCACCGGTCGTGTCCGAAGCGGGCGGTCCGGCCTGGGGGGTCGGCGGATGCGGGGACGGATGACGGAGTTCGGCTGACAGATAACAGATGATGAAATCTGTCAGCTGTCAGTTGTTCGCCGTCGGCCGTCTGCCGCGGCCCCCTTGACGGCGCCCCGGCTTCGCTCAATCATCATGGTCGCGTCAACTTCGCGGCGCGACCCGGTTTCCGAACGGACCCCTACTCCGTCCGGAGCCCTGTACGACCCCTGCCCTGCTCGGCCGCTGACCCGGCGTCGTCCGCGAGGTCCCACGCTTCCGTTCTGCCCCACCAGAAACCGGAGCTTCTCTTGACCGAGCGTGCCTCGCGGCGATCCCGCCTGCGCCGATCCGCCCTGCCGACCGGGGCGGTCGTCACCCTCGCCGCCGCCCTGTTCACCGCGGCCGTGACCCCCGCCGCCCTCGCGGCCCCCGCACCTGCTGCCCCCGCGCCCGGCGCCCTCGCGGCCCCCGCGCCCGCCGGCGTCACCGCCGCCCCCGACATCCCGGTCGCCAACGTCAAGGCGCACCTGGCCCAACTCCAGTCGATCGCCACCGCCAACGGCGGCAACCGCGCCCACGGCCGGGCCGGTTACAAGGCCTCGATCGACTACGTGAAGGGCAAGTTGGACGCGGCGGGCTTCACCACCACGCTGCAGACCTTCAGTTACAACGGCTCCACCGGCTACAACCTGATCGCCGACTGGCCCGGCGGCGACACCTCGCACGTCGTGATGGCCGGCGCCCACCTGGACTCCGTCACCGGCGGCCCGGGCATCAACGACAACGGCTCCGGTTCGGCCGGGATCCTGGAGACCGCGCTGGCCGTCTCCCGCGCCGGCCTCAAGCCCGCCAAGCACCTGCGGTTCGGCTGGTGGGGCGCCGAGGAGTACGGCATGGTCGGCTCCAAGAACTACGTCAACAGCCTGGCCGGCAGCGAGCGTTCGAAGATCGAGACCTACCTGAACTTCGACATGATCGGCTCCCCCAACCCGGGCTACTTCACCTACCGCTACGACAGCGCGCTGGACGCCCTGTTCCGCGACTACTTCGCCGGCCTCGGCATCAGCACCGAGCAGGACTTCGAGGGCGACGGCCGGTCCGACCACGCCCCGTTCCAGAACGCCGGCATCCGGGTGGGCGGCCTGTTCAGCGGCGCCGACTACACCAAGACCAGTGCCCAGGCGGCCAAGTGGGGCGGGACGGCGGGCCAGGCCTTCGACCGCTGCTACCACTCCTCCTGCGACACCAGCGCCAACATCAACGACACCGCGCTGGACCGGATGAGCGACGCCATCGCCTACGCGGTCTGGACCCTGTCGGCCGGCGACACCACGCCGCCCGGCGGCACCGTCTTCGAGAGCACCACCGACGTGCAGATCCCCGACAACGGCCCGGCGGTGACCTCCGACCTCGCCGTGACCGGCCGGACCGGCAACGCCCCCGCCGCCCTCCAGGTCGGCGTCGACATCAAGCACACCTGGCGCGGCGACCTGGTGGTCGACCTGGTCGCGCCGAACGGCACCACCTTCCGGCTGAAGAACTCCAGCGGGAACGACTCGGCGGACAACGTCCAGGCCACCTACACCGTCGACGCCTCCGCGGTGCCCGCCAACGGCACCTGGAAGCTCAAGGTCCAGGACGTGGCATCGCAGGACACCGGCTACGTCGACAGCTGGAAGCTCACCTTCTGAGAACACGCGGGTGCCCGGATCCCGGGAGGGACCGGAAGAGCCCCGGGAAAAGGGACGAGGGGGGTGCCGGCCGCCGTCGGCACCCCCCTCCCGCAGGACCCGCCGTTACGGCTGCATCTCGTACGCGCCGGAGAGCGCCTCGACCCGGGCCCACACCTTCGCCGCGCGCTCGCCGTCCGCGACCGGGCGGCGGACGTGCGCCAGCGCCCAGGCGGCCTGCTCCTCGGTCGTGGAGGCCTTGCCGTGCAGCTCGGTGGCGTGCGCGGAGAAGTCCCGCACCAGGGCGTCGAAGATCTGGTCCAGGACGTCCGTCTCCAGGCCGGTCAGCTCGGCCTGCTCCAGCACCAGCTGGCCGTAGACGACCAGCGCGAACAGCTGGCCGATCTCCAGCAGGAAGTCCAGGTCGGCCTGCTGCTCGGCGCTGGGCGCGTGGCTGAGCAGCAGCTCGCAGAAGCCGTCGGCCTGCTCGCGGAACCGGGCGACGTTCGGGACGTGCGCGTGCGCGTCGTACGCGGTGCGCCAGTCGTGGAAGCGGATCGCGCCGAGGCCGCGGGCCGGGCCCTGGCGGAACAGGAACTCGTCGTCGGCCGCGTCCAGCCGGGTCGGCACGGGCGCGTAGTCGTCCGGGTTGAACAGGTAATTGGCCATGAACTTGAGGATCAGCGCCAGGTTGACGTGGACTGTGCCCTCCAGCTTCGGCAGGCCGCGGATGTCCTTCGCGGCCTTGTCGAAGTAGGTGTCCGCCTCGAAGCCCTTGGCCGCGATGACGTCCCACATCAGGTCGATGACCTTCTCGCCCTCGGTGGTGACCTTCATCTTGGTCATCGGGTTGAAGAGCAGGTAGCGGCGGTCCTCGGGCGAGGCGGTGCGGAAGTAGTCCACCGAGCGGTCGGCGAACAGCTTCATCGCCACCAGGCGGGCGTAGGCGTCGGTCAGCTCCCGGCGCACGTGCGGGAAGTCGGTGACCTTCTTGCCGTACAGCACCCGGTTGTGGGCGTGCGTGACCGCCTCGTACATGGCGTGCTCGCAGATGCCGACCGAGGCCGTGCACAGGTTGAACTTGCCGACGTTCACGGTGTTCAGCGCGGCGTCGAAGGCGGCCTTGCCGGTGTGCAGCACGTCCTCGGCGCGCACCGGGTAGTCCTCCAGGCGGAACTCGCTGACGTACATCTGCGCGTTCACCACGTTCTTGACCAGGTGGTACGCCTCGTGCCGGCTGTCGGCGGCGAAGAACACGTAGCCGTCCGGGCCCTCGACGTCCGAGCGGCGGCCGAACACCGAGACCAGGCCGGCGACGTTGCCGTTGCCGATGTAGTACTTGGGGCCGGTGGCGGTGAAGCCGCCCTCGCCGTCCGGGGTGAGGATCATGTCCGTCGAGTAGATGTCGGCGCCGTGGCTGCGCTCGGAGAGCCCGAACGCCATCACGTGACCCTCCGTCAGGAGCTGGGCGGCACGGGCGCGGACGGCCTCGTTCTCGCTCTGCCAGACCGGGCCGAGGCCGAGGATGGTGACCTGCCAGGTGTACCAGTAGCCGAGGCCGTAGAAGCCGAGGATCTCGTTCAGCTCGGCGATCCGGGCGGTGTCCCAGCGCTTGGCCGGGTCGGCCGAGGACGGGGTCAGGAACTCCGCGAACAGGCCTTCCTTAGCGGCGAATTCGAGGAAGTCGGCGTACCAGGTGCGGTCGATGTAGGTGTCGATCAGCGCCTTCTTGCCGCGGGACTCGAACCAGTCCACGGTCGCGCGCAGCAGTCGGCGGGTCGGCTCGTCGAACTGTGCGGGGTCGTACGTACGCGGGTTGAAGAGCATCACGGGCTCCCGGGGGTCGAGGGTGTCGGAAGGGTCGGTCGTCGTCGTTCGGCGCCGGTTCCGGTTCCGGTTCCGGTTCTGGTTCCGGTGTCGGTTCCGGTGCCGGTCGTCGTCGGCCGGGTCGAACGCGTGGGGCGGGCGGTGCGGGTCGGGCGCCGGCACCGGGCGCCCGGCCTTGGCTGCCGGGCGTCGGCCGCCGGGCGGCACGGGGCACGGAGTGCGGAGCGCGGGGCGTCAGCGGGCGAGGCGGTGCAGGGTGGCGAGCACGTCGTCCAGCCAGGCGAGGGTCATCCGCTCGTACTCGATGCCCCCGCGCAGCACCACGTGCTGCAGCTGCTGCCGGGGGTCGAGCGTGCCGGGGTCGGGGAAGTCCCGCTGCTCGCCGTGCAGGTAGCGGGCGAGCAGGGCGGCGTGGCTCTCGCGGTGGCGCTCGACCTCGGAGATCAGCGCGGCCGGGTCGTCGAAGGCGGCGGCGCGGATCTTGACCGCCAGTTCGTGCCGGACGGTCTCCGGTTCGACCGGTTCGCGCAGCCAGCCGGCCAGTGCGGCGCGGCCCGGCGCGGCGGCCGAGTACACCTTCTTGTCCGGCCGCCCGTCCTGGGCGACCTCCTCGGCGGAGATCCAGCCGTCCGCCTCCATCCGCCGCAGCACCCGGTAGATCTGCTGGTGGGTGGCGGTCCAGAAGCGCCCGATGGAGCGGTCGAACCGCCGCGCCAGCTCGTAGCCGGAGCCGGGCTGCTCCAGCAGTGAGACGAGGATCGCGTGCTCCAGTGCCATGACCCGCATCCTGCTATGCAACGAGTTGCATAGGCAAGGGTGCCCGGCCGGGGTGAGACGCAGCTCACCGCCCGGCCCGTCGCCCGGCCCCGTGCGGGGCCCGCCACTCGGCTTCGTGCCCGGCCTGCCGACCGGCTCCGTCGCCCGGCTCGCCACGTGCCCGGCGGGTGGCGGGCGGGCAGGGTAGCTTCCATGACAAAAAGGTGCAAAACGGCAGATCGGCGCCAGAATGGTACTGGGCTTGCGCCCTCCATGTTCCAGACCTAGGAGGTGGTATCGGTGTCTACCCAGATCCCGATGGGCATGGAGCACCATCCGGACATCGTCGAACTCCGGGAGCAGTACGAGCGGCTCACCCTGACGCCGCGGGCCCAGGCCGTCGAGGCCCTGGCCGTTCTCGCCGGCCTGTTCCTGGCGGCCTCGCCGTGGATCGTCGGCTTCACCGCGTTCAGCACGCTGACCGTCACCTGCCTGATCGTCGGCCTCGCCTACTGCCTGCTGATGGCCGGTTACGGCTCGGCATACGAGCGCACCCACGCACGGGCATGGGCGGCAACCCTGCTCGGCGCGTGGACGATCATCTCCCCCTGGGTGGTTTCCGGAGAGGTGGACCGCGGCAAGAACATCGTCACCTGCCTGATCGCGGGCGGCGTGATGTTCCTGCTGGGGCTCGCCGCGATCTCCATGGCCACCATGACGTCGAACGGAGCGTCGATGCGGCGCGGCCGGGCAGGCCGGGCCAAGGGCTGACGTTCCGGGGCGACGCCCAGGAACAGCCCGAAACCGGGGCGCGGAGCGGCGAGGCCGCCCTCCGCGCCCCGGTGCACGTCCGGATGGGCTCGGGTGTCCGCCCCGGCCCGCTTCCGGTGCACGTCCCGGCCGGCGGGTGCCGCCCCGGGCGGGGCCGGGCGCTACGGCCGGGTCATCCGCAGCACGTCCAGTGCCTCGTCCAGCTGCTCCTGGGTGAGCCGCCCCTGCTCCAGGTACCCGCGCTCCAGAACCACCTGACGGATGGTCTTGCGCTCCGCCAGGGCCTGCTTGGCGACCTTGGCGGCCTCCTCGTACCCGATGTACCGGTTCAGCGGGGTGACCACCGACGGCGAGGACTCCGCGTACTCCCGGGCCCGTTCGACGTTGGCGGTGATGCCGTCCACCGTCCGGTCGGCCAGCAGCCGGGCACTGTTGGCGAGCAGCCGCACCGACTCCAGCAGGTTGCGCGCGATCACCGGGAGCATCACGTTCAGCTCGAAGTTGCCGCTCGCGCCTGCGACCGTCACGGTGGCGTCGTTCCCCATCACCTGCGCCGCGACCATCAGCACCACCTCGGGCAGCACCGGGTTGACCTTGCCGGGCATGATCGACGAGCCCGGCTGGAGGTCCGGCAGGTTGATCTCGCCGAGGCCGGTCCGCGGGCCCGAGCCCATCCAGCGCAGGTCGTTGGCAATCTTGGTGAAGCCGACCGCGATGGTGCGCAGCTGGCCGCTCAGCTCCACCAGGCCGTCCCGCGCGCCCTGGGCCTCGAAGTGGTCGCGGGCCTCGGTCAGCGGCAGGTCGGTGGTCCGGGCGAGCTCCTCGATCACGGCCGCGGAGAACCCGGGCGGGGTGTTGATGCCGGTGCCCACCGCCGTGCCGCCGAGCGGCAGTTCGGCGACCCGGGGGAGGGTCGCCAGCAGCCGCTCCCGTCCGTGCCGGACCTGCGCCGCGTACCCGGCGAACTCCTGGCCGAGGGTCACCGGGGTGGCGTCCATCAGGTGCGTCCGGCCCGACTTCACCACGTGGGCGAACTCCGCCGCCTTGCGCTCCAGCGACTCCGCCAGGTGCTCCAGCGCCGGGATCAGGTCGTCGGTGACGGCGGCGGTGGCGGCGATGTGGATCGAGGACGGGAACACGTCGTTGGAGGACTGGCTCGCGTTGACGTGGTCGTTGGGGTGGACGGCCCGGCCCAGCCGTTCGCCGGCCAGCGTCGCGATCACCTCGTTGGTGTTCATGTTGGACGAGGTGCCCGAGCCGGTCTGGAACACGTCGACCGGGAACTCGGCGTCCCAGCGGCCCTGTGCGACCTCCTCGGCGGCGCGTGCGATCGCCGCGGCGGTCTCGTCGTCCAGGACCCCGAGCCGGGCGTTCACCCGGGCGGCCGCCGCCTTGATCCGGGCCAGCGCCGCGATGTGCGCGCGCTCCAGCCGCTGGCCGGACACCGGGAAGTTCTCCACCGCCCGCTGCGTCTGCGCCTGCCACTTCGCCGCGGCGGGCACCCGCACCTCGCCCATCGAATCGTGCTCGATGCGGTACTCCTGCCCGGCCCCGGTCCCCTGCTCGTCGCCCATGGCGCCCTGCACCTCCCGACCGGCCCGATGCCGGTGTCGTTCCTCGTTGGCGGTCTTCGATCACCACAGCCGCGGGCGGGCCCGCCGTATTTCCGGCCCGGCCGGTCCGTCCGGATGAACCGCTCGTCCGGGTGACGCGCCCGTGGGGGTTCGTCCGTTCGGGTACCGTCCGGGCCGGTTCGTCCGCCGGTTCGTCTGCGGCTTGGTCCGCGGTTCGTCTGCGGCTTGGTCCGCCTGGTCGTCCGCGGGTCCGTCCGGGCGGGATCGCCGGGGGACCGGCGGCGGTGATCGGTCCCGAGCCGTGAGCCCACCGCGGAGCCGGGCGGGATTCACTCGTTCGAGCGAAGATCGCGCGGTGGCGCCCGGAGCCCGAACCGGGCGCTCCGTACGCTCGGCCCGACCGGGGGAGAGAAACCGGCCGGACGACGGCCGGGCGGTCACCGGACGACGGCCGGGCGGGCGGTCACCGGATGACCACCGGGCCACCAAGGGAACTCAGGGGCGGGCATGACGGCAGCGCAGCAGGACGACCGGGACGACCTCGGCGGCAACGGGGACGACCATCCGACGGGCCTCAGCCGGCATGGGCCCGCAGACCCGCACCGACGCCGACGCCGACGGCGAGCCCGAGGTCTGGATCCCGCTGCTGCGCCGGGGCCGCGACGAACCCC
>NZ_JBEYVJ010000128.1:0-19928 GCF_040643935.1 Kitasatospora sp. NPDC047058
GGGCCGGCCGCCGCCCGGCCCGACCACGGAAGGCGCGGCGGACGGACCGGGCCCGGACAGCGGTCGCCCCACCAGTACCAGGCACCGGCCGTACGGCCCGGCGGCTCGCTGGGCCCGTCACCCGAACAGGTGCGGCCGGATTGCCCGTCACCCGGGTTCGGCGGACGGTCGAAGTCCACACGCCTTTCCCGTACGTCCGTTCGGTCCGCGGTGCGGTCGCGCCCGGGCCCGGCCGACGGCTCAGGAGGAGTCATGAGCACCGCCTCGCCCAGCCCCGACCAACCGCCGCCCTGGCGTCACGGCACCGGGCAGCCGCCACCGCCGGCCGGCACCAACAAGTTCAGCGACTGGGCCCCCGGACTGGTGATCTTCGCCGGTGTCCTGATGCTGATCAACGGCTGCATCGAGGCCTTCCGCGGCATCATGGCGATCGCCGACGACGACGTCTTCCTGAGCACGCCCCGCTACGTCTTCCGCTTCGACCTCACCGGGTGGGGCTGGATCCACGTGATCATCGGCGCGGTGGTGGCCCTGGTCGGCACCTTCCTCCTGCTGGGCAAGAGCTGGGCCCGCTGGGCGGGTATGGTCATCGTCGCGCTCAGCGTCCTGGAGAACTTCCTCGCGCTGCCGTACTACCCGTTCTGGTCGGTCATCGTGATCGCCATGGACGTCTTCATCATCTGGGCGCTCTGCGTCTACCACCCGCAGCCGGCCTGGTGACGGTCCGTCCGGTACCGGCTCCCCCCTCGTGCCCGTCCCCCGCACCCGGGGGCGGGCACGACCGGCTGTCCGCCCGCCCGCGCGCCGCCCTCAGCTGCGGGCGCGCTGGGTGACCGCGATGCAGACCAGCACCGCCACCGCCGTCACCGGCGCCGCCGCCGGCAGGTCCTCGGCCAGCAGCAGCACCGACCAGACCAGCGTCAGCAGCGGCTGCGCCAGCTGGAGCTGACTGGCCCGCGGCACCCCGATCGCCGCCATCCCCCGGTACCAGACCACGAACCCGAAGAACTGCGAGACCACCGCCGTGTACGCCAGTCCGGCCAGCGCCTTCGGGCCCGGGTGCACCGGCTCGGCGGGCAGCGCCAGCAGCACCGTCAGCCCGGTGACCGGGAGCGCCGCCACCGCCGCCCAGCCGATCACCTGCCAGCCGGGGAGCTCCCTGGAGAGCCGCCCGCCCTCCGCGTACCCGGCCGCGCAGACCAGCAGCGCGGCGAACAGGTAGAGGTCCGCACCGGTCGGCCGCCCGTGGCTCTGCAGCAGGGTGAACGCCAGCACCGCCGCCGCCCCGGCCAGCGCCGCACCCCAGAAGGTCCGGGACGGCCGCCGGCCGGTGCGCAGCGCCGAGAACGCGGCCGTGGCGAGCGGCAGCACGCCGATGACGACGGCCGAGTGCGCCGTCGAGGACGTCCGCAGCGCGAGCGTGGTGAGCAGCGGGAAGCCGAGCACGCAGCCGGCCGAGACCACCAGCAGCCCGGGCCAGTACCGCCGCGCGGGGAGCGGGACGCGGGCCGCCGCCAGGCAGACCGCGGCGAGCAGCCCGGCCAGGACACCGCGCAGCCCGGTCGCCGTCCAGGGGCCGAAGCCGGTCAGGGCCCAGGCGGTGGCGGGGAAGCTGAAGGAGAAGGAGAGGACGCCGAGCGCGGCCAGGGCGGTGCCGGACCGGCCGGCGCCGGAGGTACCGGCCGTGCCGGGGGTACGGGGTGCGGGGCCGGCCACCTGCGCCGCTATCGTCACGGGCCGGGTAGCGCTATCTTGTGCCGTCATGAACGAGCGTACCAGCGTGGCCGAACTCGCCGAAAGCCTACGCCGAGAGGTGGAGCGCTATCCGGAAGGACGGAAGCTGCCGTCCAGCCGGATGCTGATGGACCGCCACCAGGTCAGCCCGGTCACGGTCTCCCGGGCCATCGCGGTGCTCGTCGCGGAGGGGCTGGTGGTCTCCCGGCCGGGCGCCGGGGTGTTCCGCGCGGCGCCCTTCGCGGGCGGCTCCCCCGCCTCGGCCCCGCCCGCGTCCCGTCCGGGCGACCTCTCCTGGCAGGAGATCGCCCTGAGCGCCGACTCCGGCCCGCGCGACCTGCTGGCCGCCCCGGTGTTCGCCACCCTCCGGGTGCCGCCGCCCGACGTCATCGACCTCAACAGCGGTTACCCGCACGCCTCGCTGCTGCCCGAGCGCCTGCTGGCCGCCGCCCTCGCCCGGGCCGGCCGGCGCCCCGGCGCCTGGGACCGGCCGCCCACCGACGGCCTCACCGAGCTCCGCGGCTGGTTCGCCCGCGACATCGGCGGGCCCAACGGGCCGATCGGCGCCGGGGACGTCCTCATCACCTCCGGCGGGCAGAGCGGGCTCACCGTGGCGATGCGCTCGCTCGCCGGGTCCGGCGCACCCGTCCTGGTGGAGTCGCCGACCTACTCGGGCATCCTCGCGGTCGTCCGGGCCGCCGGGCTGCGGCCCGTCCCCGTCCCGGTCGACGCCGACGGCGTCCGCACCGACCTGCTGGCCGAGGCCTTCGACGCCACCCGGGCGCGGGTCTTCGTCTGCCAGCCGCTGTTCCAGAACCCGACCGGCGCGGTGCTCGCGCCCGCCCGGCGCGCCGAGGTGCTGCGGATCGCCCGGACGGCCGGGGCCTTCGTCGTCGAGGACGACTTCGCCCGGCTGCTCGTCCACGCGGACGCCCCGGTGCTGCCGCGCCCGCTCGCCGCCGAGGACGAGGACGGGGTCGTGGTGCACCTGCGCTCGCTCACCAAGGCCGCGTCGCCCAACCTGCGGATCGGCGCCCTCACCGCGCGCGGCCCGGCCCTCGCCCGCCTGCGGGCCACCCAGGTGGTGGACAGCTTCTTCGTGCCCCGGCCGCTCCAGGAGGCCACGCTGGAACTGGTCGCCGACCCCGGCTGGGCCCGCCACCTGCGCACCCTCGGCACCGAACTGCGCACCCGCCGCACCACCGCCGTCGCCGCCCTGCAACGCGAACTCCCCGGGCTGCTCGGCACCCCCCGCCCGGGCGGCTACCACCTCTGGCTCCGCCTCCCGGACGGCGTCGACGACGGCGCCCTCACCGCCGCCGCGCTGCGCGCCGGCGTCCAGGTCACCCCCGGCCGCCCGTACCACGCCGCCGAACCCCCGGCCCCCCACCTCCGGCTCAGCTACGCCGCCGCCGAGAACCCCACCCAGCTGGCCGAGGGCGTGCACCGGCTCCGCCGGGCGTACGAGGAGGTCGCGGGCTGACCCCCGCGGCGGCGCCGGCTCGGCCCCGGTGGCCCGCTCAGCCCCGGTAGCCGGTTCAGCCCCGGTAGCCCGCCATCCGCTCCAGTCGGGCGATCCGCTCGGCCATCGGCGGGTGCGTGGAGAACAGCCTCGCCCCGGCCTCGCCGGGCCGGAACGGGCTGGCGATCATCATGTGACTGGCCGTCTGGAGCTGCGGCTCGGGCGGCAGCGGCAGCTGCCGGGTGCCGGCCTCCAGCTTGCGCAGGGCGCTCGCCAGCGCGAGCGGGTCACCGGTGATCCGGGCGCCGTCGGCGTCGGCCTGGTACTCGCGGGAGCGGCTGACGGCCAGTTGGATCAGCGAGGCGGCGATCGGCCCGAGGATCATGATCGCGAGCAGCCCGAACAGGCCGGGGCCCTCGTCGTCGTCGCTCCGGCCGAACGGGATCAGCCAGGCGAAGTTCACCAGGAACATCACCACCGAGGCGAGCGCCCCGGCGACCGAGGAGATCAGGATGTCCCGGTTGTAGACGTGGCTCAGCTCGTGCCCGAGCACGCCCCGCAGCTCGCGCTCGTCCAGCAGTTGCAGGATGCCGTCGGTGCAGCAGACCGCCGCGTTGCGCGGGTTGCGGCCGGTGGCGAAGGCGTTCGGCGCGGGGGTGGGCGAGATGTAGAGGCGCGGCATCGGCTGCCGGGCGGAGGTGGAGAGCTCGCGCACGATCCGGTACAGCCGCGGTGCCTCGATCTCGCTGACCGGCCGGGCCCGCATCGCGCGCAGGGCGAGCTTGTCGCTGTTCCAGTAGGCGTAGGCGTTGGTCGCGAGCGCGACCAGCAGGGCGATCAGGAAGCCGGTGCGGCCGAAGAAGCTGCCGATCACCAGGATCAGCGCCGAGAGGCCGCCGAGCAGTGCGGCGGTCCTCAGTCCGTTGTGCCGGCGGTGCACGGCAGGCCCTCCAATGGTGCGGTGGGGAAGCCCTCTCTGCCTCGTCCCTCTGCCCGCTCAACGGGCGGGGCCGTCGGCCTTGTTCCCTTGTGACCACCGTGACACCGGCACCGTCCCGGCGCCGCCCCACCGCCGCCGTCCCGGGGAGGCCGGGGCCGGCGTCCCCGGGGAGGCCCGCACCGCCGGGCCCTCACCCCGGCGTCAGAACAGGGTGCCGCCCACCACCTGGAGGACCAGCTGCGGGGCGACCGAGAGCACCACGGTCGCGCCGGCGGTGAGCCCCAGGGTGGCCGCGAGCGGGGCGGGCAGCCGGCGCCCGGCTTCCGCGGTGACGGCCGGCTCCCCGGCCGGAACGAACAGCCGTGCCGTCCAGAGCAGGTAGTAGTACAGCGCGATGGCCACGTTGACCGCCATCACGACCGCCAGCCAGCCCAGCCCGGAGTCGACCGCGGCGCGGAAGACCACCACCTTGCCGAACAGGCCGACCACGCCCGGCGGCAGCCCGGCCAGGCAGAGCAGGAAGAAGGCGAGCGCCAGGGCCGTCCAGCGGCGCCGCGCGAACAGGCCGCGGAAGTCGTCGACGCTGGTCCCGGCCTTCCGGCCGACCGCGGCGACCACCCCGAAGGCGCCCAGGTTCACCACGCCGTAGATCAGCGCGTACGCGGCGGTGGCGCCGAGCGGATCGGTGCCGGTGGGCGCGTAGCCGGCGGCCGCGAGCGGCACCAGCAGGTAGCCGGCCTGGCCGATCGACGACCAGGCGAGCAGCCGCACCGCGCTGTACCGGGTGTCGAAGCGCTGCCGCAGCGCACCGGCGTTGCCGGCCGTCATGGTGACGGCGGCCAGCACCGCGAGGACCAGGCCCCAGGTGTGCGCGTACGGGCGGAAGGCGATCGTGGTGGCCAGCGCCAGGCCGGACAGGCCGGCCGCCTTCCCGACCACCGAGAGGTAGCCGGCCACCGGCAGCGGGGCGCCGGTGTAGGTGTCGGGCACCCAGAAGTGGAACGGCACGGCCGCGACCTTGAAGGCGAAGCCGGCCAGGGTGAGCACCGCACCGGCCTCGGCCAGCGGCTTCAGCTGCGCGGGCGCGTGCTCCAGGCCGTCGGCGACCGCGCCCAGGTGCAGGCTGCCGCTCGCGGCGTAGACGAAGCCGACGCCGAGCAGCATCACCGCGGTCGCGGTGACGGAGGTGAGGAAGAACTTCAGCGCGGCCTCGGCGCCCCGGCCGTCCCGGCGCAGCGCGACCAGCGCGAAGGACGGCAGCGAGACCACCTCCAGCGCGATCACCAGGGTGGCGAGGTCACGGGAGGCGGGCAGCAGGGCGGCGCCGGTGGCGCTGGAGAGCAGCAGGAACCAGTACTCGCCGGCGGGCAGCTTCTCGTCCTCGACCGCGTGCACCGAGAGCAGCGCGGCGATCAGCGCACCGCCGAGCGCGATCAGCTGGAAGACCAGGGCGAAGTGGTCGGCGACGTACGAGCAGCCCGCGGTGTCGGTGGCGCCTGTTACGTTCTGCGCACAGAACGTCGCCCGGGGCGATCCCCCGGTCAGCGGGAGGAGCGAGACGAGCGCGAGGGCGAGTCCGGCCGCGGTGAGGGCGCCGAGCAGTTTCTTGTGGCGCGCGGGCAGGAAGAGGTCGGCGACCAGCACGACGAGGGCGGCCACGGCGGCGATCAGCGGGGGCGCGATCGCCACCCAGTCCACGGACTGGATCAGGCTGCCCGGGTTGGCTACGGCGAGGGAGGTCACAGTGTGCTGCCCCGTGGAGTGAGGTCCGAGTGCGGCGAGCTGGGGTCCGAACATGGTCAGCCACCCCCGAGGAGGAGCTTGACGGCGGGTTCGGACAGGCCGAGCAGGAGCGCGGGCCAGAGTCCGGCCAGCAGGGTGAGCGCGGCCAGCGGCGTCCAGCTGACCGCCTCGTACGGGCGCAGGTCGGCGAGCTCGGCCACCGGGGCGGGCTGCTCCGGGTCGCCCATGCAGACGCGCTTGACCACGACCAGCAGGTACGCGGCGGTGAGGAGGGTGCCGACGCCGGCCAGGACCATGTAGGTGAGGAACGCGGGGCGCGAGAGGCCGGCGGCCGGGTCGAACGAGCCGAACATCGCGAGCAGCTCGCCCCAGAAGCCGGCCAGCCCGGGCAGCCCGAGGCTGGCGACGGCGGCGAAGGCGAGCAGGGCGCCCATCCGCGGGGCCCGCCCGTAGAGGGCGCCGCCGGTGGAGCCCGCCAGGGTGTCGAGGTCCGCGGTGCCGTAGCGGTCCTTGAGCGCGCCCACCACGAAGAACAGCAGGCCGGTGATCAGGCCGTGGGCGATGTTGGCGAACAGGGCGCCGTTGACGCCCACCGGGGTGAGGGAGGCGATGCCCAGCAGCACGAAGCCCATGTGGCCGACCGAGGAGTACGCGATCAGGCGCTTGAGGTCGCCCTTGGAGCCGGCGCGGGAGAGCGCGAGGCAGGCCAGCGAGCCGTAGACGATGCCGACGGCGGCGAACGCGCCCAGGTAGGGGGCGAGCGTCGTGGTGCCGTCGGGGACGACCGGGAGGAGGACGCGGACCAGACCGTACGTGCCCATCTTCAGCAGCACGCCGGCGAGCAGCACGGAGCCGACCGTCGGGGCCGCCGTGTGCGCGTCCGGGAGCCAGCTGTGCAGCGGCCAGGCGGGGGCCTTGACCGCGAGCCCGACCATGATCGCCAGCGCGGCGATCACCTGGGTGGTGTGGCTCATGCCGCTGCCGTGCGCGGCGGCCAGCGCCTGCATGTCGAAGGTGCCCGCCTTGCTGCCGACCAGCAGGAAGCCCAGCAGCATCACGGCCGAGCCGAGCAGCGTGTACAGGATGAACCGGTTGGCGGCCGGCACCTTCGCCCCGCTCCCCCAGCGGGCGATCAGGAAGTACATCGGGATCAGCACGATCTCGAAGGCCAGGAAGAAGAGCACGAGGTCCAGCACCGCGAAGGTGGCGAGCATGCCCACCTCCAGGAGGAGGAACAGGCCCACGAAGGACTTCGCCGACGGGCTGTCCTCCCCCGAGGGCAGCCGCTTCTCCGAGTACAGCGCGCAGAGGAAGGTGAGCAGCGAGGTCAGCACGATCAGCGGGAGCGAGATGCCGTCCACGCCGAGGTGGAAGCGCACGCCGATGGCGGGGATCCAGGACACGTCGGTGGTGGCCTGCATCCGGCCGGGCTCGTCGTGGTCGAAGCCGGCCGCCAGGACGACGGTCAGCACGAGCACGGCGCCGGTGACGACGCTGTTCAGCCGCAGCGCACGCCGGTCGGCGGCGGCCGCGTCGGGGCCGAACACCGGCGCCAGGGTGAGCGCGGCACCGGCCAGCGGCAGCACCAGGAGGGCGATGAGGACTGCGTTCATCGGGGGCTCCTACGGGCGGTGCGGGCTGCGGGGGACATCGGGGGGACCGGCGGGGCGGGGTACGGCATCCGGCTACACCGCCACCAGGACGGCCAGCAGGACGACGCCGGCGAGCAGAGCGCTGAGGTAGGTCTGCACGTTGCCGGTCTGCGCGAGCCGGACGGCCCGGCCGAGCAGGTTGGCGCCGGCGCCGCTGCCGCGCACGTACGTCTCCACGACCTCGCGGTCGAGGAAGCGGACCAGCTGCGCGGCGGCGGTCACCGGGCGGACGAACAGCGCGCTGTACAGCCGGTCGACGCCGAAGCCGTGCCGGGCCGGGCCGAACAGCGGGCCGAGCAGGGTGCGCCCGGGGTCGCCGACGATCACCTCGGCGGCCGGGGCCCCGGCCTGCTCGGGCACCCGGCCCGGCACCGCCGGGGCGGGGCGGCCGGCACCGAGCCGCGCGGTGGCGGAGCGCCAGGCCCCGTAGGCGAGCAGCGCGCCGACCACGGCGAGGCCGGTGCCGGTCACCGCGGTGACGCCCGAGGGCCGCAGCGAGCCGCCGTCCAGCAGCGCGGGCAGCCAGTCGGAGCGCACGCCGACGATGCCGAAGGCCATGGTCGGGATCGCCAGCACCCAGAGCGGCCAGCGCATCGCGGGCGGTTCGGCGGTGGCCGGGTCGGCCTCGTCCGGCTCGGGCGAGTACGGTGCGTCGGCCTCGTGGTCCAGCGGTTCCGGGGCGGCGGCGGTGCCGGCGGTCACCAGGGGCGCCGGGCTGTGGAACGCCACCAGGAACAGCCGGGCCGAGTACGCCGCGGTGAGCAGCACGGTGAGCGCGGCCGAGACCAGCACGATCCACCCGGCGGCCTGCGGGACGGCCGAGGCCGGGCCGACGCCGTTGGTCATCGCGTCGCCGTTGGCGGCGTGCTCGGCGGCGGTCAGCACCGCCTCCTTGCTGAAGAAGCCGGAGAACGGGGGCAGCCCGATCAGGGCGACGAGGCCGATGCCCATCGTCCAGTAGGCGTCCGGGACGCGCTTGCGCAGCCCGGGCATCCGGGACATCGCGGCGATCGAGTTGGTGTGCGCGGCGTGGATCACCACACCGGCCGCGAGGAACAGCAGCGCCTTGAACGCACCGTGGCTGACCAGGTGGAAGACGGAGGCCTCGCGGTCGCCGCTGGCCAGGGCGCCGGCCATGTAGCCGAGCTGGCCGACGGTCGAGTAGGCGAGCACCCGCTTGAGGTCGTCCTGGGCGAGCGCGCAGAGCGCCGATCCGATCATCGTCACGGCGGCCATCACCGCCAGCACCACCAGCGCCGCACCCGACAGCAGGAAGACCGGCAGCAGCCGGGCGACCAGGTAGATGCCGGCCGCGACCATGGTGGCGGCGTGGATCAGCGCGGAGACCGGCGTCGGACCGGCCATCGCGTCCGGGAGCCAGGTGTGCAGCGGGAACTGCGCGCTCTTGCCGGCCACGCCGGCGAGCAGCAGCAGCGCGACCAGCGTCGGGTGGGCGATCCGCCCGTCGGTGGCGGCCGCCAGCACGTCCGGGATCCGGAAGCTGCCGGCGTCGGCGCCGAGCAGGAAGATGCCGAACAGGAACGGCACGTCGCCGAGCTTGGTGACCAGGAAGGCCTTCAGCGAGGCGGAGCGGGCGTCGGCGGTCTCCCAGTGGTGGCCGATCAGGAAGTACGAGCAGATGCCCATGACCTCCCAGCCGACCAGCAGCACGATCAGGTCGCCCGAGTAGACGACCAGCAGCATCGCCGCCGTGAACAGCGAGACCAGCGCCGCGTACGAGGGGTAGCGCGGGTCGTCCTTGAGGTAGGCGGTCGAGTACACCTGCACGCAGGTGGCGACCAGGCCGACCAGGACGGAGATCAGCGAGCTGTAGCCGTCCAGGTAGAAGCCCAGCGAGATGTCGGGGCCGCCGGTCGGGGTGAGCCGGGTACCGGTGTCCAGGACCTGGCCGGTGCCGAGCTGGACCGCGACCACCAGGGCGAGCACCGCCGAGACGGCGACCGGCACGACCGCCAGCGGCCGGGCCAGGCCGGGCACCTTCCGGCCGGTGGCCAGGGTGGCGGCCGCACCGAGCGCGGGCAGCGCGGGGACGAGGACGGGGAGGGCGAGGTTCATGCGGCGGCCCGGCCCTTCAGCGACTCGGCTCCGGCCGGCGTCTCCTCGGCGGCGGACTCGGCCGGGTCGCCGAGGGCGGTGGCCCGGTCGACGTCCGCGGTGCCCCGGGCCCGGAACAGCAGCAGGACGACGGCGAGCCCGAGACCGATCTCGGCGGCGGCGATGGTGATGGTGAACAGGGTGAGCGCCTGGCCGGCGTGCAGGGAGTCCCGCAGCCAGGCGTCGAAGGCGACGAGGTTGAGGTTGACGGCGTTGAGCATCAGCTCGACGGACATCAGCACCAGGATGACGTTGCGCCGGGCGAGCACGCCGTAGACGCCGACGCTGAACAGCAGCGCGGCGAGCACGGCGGGGTAGGCGAGGTGCATCAGCTCTCCTGCTCGGAGGTCGTCGCGGAGGTCCCTGCGGCCGGGGCGGGCTTCGGCACGGTCGCGGCGACCGTCCCGTTGGAGCCCACCGGCCGGCCGGCCCGGATCCGCCCGGCCCGGGGCGCCGGCACCCGCCGGCCCGTCCCGCGCGAGAGCACGATCGCGCCGACCAGCGCGGCCAGCAGCAGCACCGAGAGCGCCTCGAAGGGCAGCACCCAGGTGCGGAACAGGCTGGCGCCGGTCGCCGCCGCCGAGCCGCCGCCCGCGCCGAGGTCGATCCAGGACGTCCGGAAGGCGTCCACGACCAACGTGACCAGGGTTCCGGCCGAGGCCAGCGCGACCACCAGGGCGACCCAGCGGTTCTTCGAGTCGGCGTCCGGCGAGCGCCCGATCGGCGCCCTGGTGAGCATCAGCCCGAACAGCACCAGCACGACCACCGAGCCGAGGTAGATCAGCACCTGCACCCAGGCGATGAACTCGGCGGTGAGCAGCAGGAACTCCACCGCCAGCCCGCCGAGCGCGGCGACCAGCCAGAGCGCGGCGTGCACCAGCTGCCTGGTGGTGACGGCGACGACGGCCGAGCCGAGCACCGCGATGCCGACCAGCAGGAAGACGATCTCGGCCCCGGTCGGGGAGAGGAAGGAACGCGCGGCCGGGTCCAGCGACCCGGTCGCGGCGAGCAGGGTGGCACTCACTCCGCGTCACCCTCCTCCTCGGCCGCCTTCGCGGCGGCCGCCGCCAGCTTGTCCGCCGCCTTGCGGGCGGTGGCGATCTCCTTGGGCTCCTCGGCCGCCGGGTCCAGCGCCGGCGGCGCCGGGACGGTCCACATCCACTCGCGGAGCTTCTCCCGCTCGTGGGTCAGCTCCAGGATGTCGGTCTCCGCGTACTCGAACTCCGGCGACCAGAACAGCGCGTCGAACGGGCACACCTCGATGCAGATCCCGCAGTACATGCAGAGCGAGAAGTCGATGGCGAACCGGTCCAGCACGTTGCGGGTGCGGGCGCGCGCGTTCGGGTCGGCGGCCGGCAGCGTCTCCTTGTGGGAGTCGATGTAGATGCACCAGTCCGGGCACTCGCGGGCGCAGAGCATGCAGACCGTGCAGTTCTCCTCCAGCAGCGCGATCACGCCGCGCGAACGCGGCGGCAGCGCGGGCTGGACCTCGGGGTACTGCGCGGTGATGCTCTTCTTCGTCATCGTCCGCAGCGTCACGGCCAGCCCCTTGGCGAGGCCGGATCCGGGAAAACTCATGAGATCGCCACCTTGATGACACCGGTGAGGGCGAGCTGGACGAGGGCGAGCGGGATCAGCACGGTCCACGCGAACTTCATCAGCTGGTCCTCGCGCAGCCGCGGGTAGGTCACCCGCAGCCAGATCACCACGAAGGCCAGCGCGAAGGTCTTCAGGATCGTCCACAGCCAGCCGAGCTCGTCCGGCATCGGGCCGTGCCAGCCGCCCAGGAAGAGCACCGCGGTCAGCCCGGAGACGACCAGGATGCCCACGTACTCGGAGAGCAGGAAGAGCGCGAAGCGCAGGCCGGTGTACTCGGTGTACGCGCCGAAGATGATCTCCGAGTCGGCCACCGGCATGTCGAACGGCGGGCGCTGCAGCTCGGCCAGGCCGGCCGTGAAGAAGACGAACGCGCCGATGATCTGCCACGGGATCCAGTACCACTCCCAGGCGTCCACGATCCCGGGCAGCGAGAGCGTCCCGGCGGCCATCGCCACCGAGGCCGCGGCGAGCACCATCGGCAGCTCGTACGACATCAGCTGCGCGGCCGTACGCAGACCGCCGAGCAGCGAGAACTTGTTCGCCGAGGCCCAGCCGGCCATCAGCTTGCCGATCACGCCGACGCCCATCACGGCGAGCACGAAGAAGAGACCGGCGTCCACGGCCTGGCCGACGAAGCCGCCGGGGCCGACCGGGATCACGAGCAGCACGAACAGGTACGGCAGCAACGAGACGGCGGGCGCCAGCTGGAAGATCCGCCGGTCCGCGCCGGCCGGGACGATGTCCTCCTTCTGCGCGAACTTCACGCCGTCGGCGACCAGCTGCGCCCAGCCGTGGAAGCCGCCGGCGTACATCGGGCCGAGCCGGCCCTGCATGTGCGCCATCACCTTGTGCTCGGTCTGGCCGATGACCAGGGGGAAGGTGAGGAAGACGACCAGCGTGGCGACGCAGCGCAGCAACGTGTCGAGCAGGTTCACGCGCTGTCTCCGTCCTGGCCGGCCGCCTCGGCCGACGTCTCGTCCTTCTTCTCCGCGGGCTGCTCGGGCTGCTCCTGCGCCGGCTTTCCGGGCCGGGGCTGCTCCGGCTGTCCGGGCTCGGCCGGCTTCGGTTCCGTCTGCTCCGGCTCCGGCTCGCCGTGCGCGGGCACGGGAGCGTGCCAGGGCGCGTCGGCCGACTGCGTCCGGGCCGGGGCCTGCCGCTCGGGCTTCGCCTCGGGCGCCCCGACCGCACCGGCGGTCTGGCTCGCGGAGCCCTCACCGGCCGTCCTGGTCCGTCGCGGACGGTCCGCCCGCACCGGCGGGGCCGTGGTCCCGGCCGCACCCTCGGCGCTCCCGGCCGCACCGGCCGCACCGGCCGCCTCGGCAGCCGCCTGGCTGACCGAGCCCTCGCCGACCGTCCTGGTCCGCCGCGGACGGTCCGCCCGTACCGCGGGCCCGCCCTCGGCCGAGGCACCGGCGGCACCGGCCGCACCGGCAGCACCCGCCGCACCGGCACCGGCCGCCCGGGGCGTCCGTGCCGCCCCCGCCGCCCGGGCACCGCGCGCGGGCCGCTCGGCGACCGGCGGCAGGGTGCCCTTGAGCGGCCCCCACTCGTTCGGGTCCGGCACACCGGCCGGCTGCATCTTGCGCCGTGCCGGCCCGTCGCCGTGGTCGGACTCGCCCGGCTCCTTCGCGCCCGGCCAGGCCTTGGCGACCCGGGCGGCGAGCACGAACTCCTTGCGCAGCGGGTACCCCTCGAAGCCGTCCGGCAGCAGCAGGGTGGCCAGGTAGGGGTGCCCGGGGAAGTCGATGCCGAACATCTCGTGCGTCTCGCGCTCGTGCCAGGCGGCACCGGCGTACACCGCCACGGCGCTCGGCAGCGCGGCGGCGTCCCGCGGCACCCGGGTGCGCAGCGCCAGGTGGCGCACGCCCGGGGCGTCGACGGAGGCCAGGTGGGCGACCACCGAGAAGCCCTCGGCCAGCTCGTCGACGGCGCTCAGCCAGTCGAAGAAGGCGAGGCCCAGCACGTCCCGGGCCGCGGTGAGCGCCTCGGTCCAGTGCTCGGCGGGCACGTCGACGGTGACCAGCCCGTACGCCTCGGCGCCGGTGGCCCACTCGCCGACCGCCGCCGCGTACTGCTCGGCGCTGCGGCCCTCGGCGGCCTTCCCCCAGCCTCCGGCCGGGGGGACCCCCATGCTCTGCCCGCTCACGAGGCCCCTCCCTGGGTGTCCGGCCCCGGCACCAGCGGACGCCGCAGCGCGGTGGCCGGCGCGGTGTACCGCCCCGGCAGCGACTCCGCGGCGATCTTCTCCTGGAGCTTGAGGATGCCCTGGAGCAGCGCCTCGGGCCGCGGCGGGCAGCCGGGCACGTAGACGTCGACCGGGACGATCTGGTCCACGCCCTTGGTGACCGAGTAGGAGTCCCAGTACGGGCCGCCCGAGTTCGAGCAGGCGCCGAAGGAGATGACGTACTTCGGCTCGGGCATCTGCTCGTAGAGGCGCTTCACGGCGGGCGCCATCTTGTCGGTCACGGTCCCCGAGACGATCATCAGATCGGCCTGGCGGGGGCCGGGCGCGAACGGAATGACACCCATTCGGATGAAGTCGTGCTTGGCCATCGACGCGGCGATGAACTCGATCGCGCAGCAGGCCAGGCCGAAGTTGAAGCACCACAGGCTGTAGCGGCGGCCCCAGTTCAGGACCACCTTGACCGGGTCCGGCGCGAGCCGGGCCAGCGGGCCGATGCCGCGCCGCTCGACGGCGGCACCGGGACGCGCCGGGTCCGGCAGGCCCAGCGGGACCGGGCCGCCGGCGGCACCGTGCGCGTGCGCGTGGTTGTGCGTCACGTCCATTCCAGAACGCCCTTCCTCCAGGCGTAGAGCAGCCCGACCGCGAGGAAGCCGATGAAGACGAACATCTCGATCAGCGTCCCGGCGCCGTATCCGGCGGAGGCGAAGACGGTCGCCCACGGGAATAGGTAGATCGCGTCGACCGCGAAGATCACGTACAGAAATGCGTAGACGTAGTAGCGGATCTGGGTGTGCGCCCAGTCGCCGCCCACCGGGTCCACACCGCACTCGTAGGCGAGGAGCTTCTCCGGCGAGTACACCACCGGCCGCAGCAGCCGGTTGGCGGTGAACGCCACGGCGACGAAGAGCACGCCGACGACGGCGAGCAGGCCCATCGCGGCATACGCGTCGAAGTAGCCGCTGCCGACCGCCGGGTCGGCCGCGACGGCAGCTGCCGGCTGCCCCTCCATGCCACTCGCCTCCACATCGGCCGTGAAACCGCCCCTCAGGGCAGTTCTACGACGTTTCTTTACACGGTCATAACCATCGCCAATGCGTGAGTCTAAGTGCACCGGCCACGAGCCCAGCACGGTGCCCGATCCGCAAGACGCCCCCGGGCGGCCCGTGGACACCGGAGCACCGCCCGTGCGCGTCCGGAGGGTGGGGATAACCCCCGCCCGGGAGGACGTAACAACCCCATGGCCCCGGCGGCCGCTTTGCGGGGAAGCTTGGATCACCAGCTCGACCGACAGGAACGGTAGATCCAGATGAGACCTCTGCACCGCCGCGCCGCGGACGCCTTCGAGGAGCAGGACGCGCGCTCGGAACGCGTCCCGCCGTACAGCGGGCGGATGTGGCGGCAGGCCGGGCAGCTGATGCTCAACCTGCCGCTGGGCATCGCGGGGTTCGTCTTCACCGTCGTGATGCTCTCGGTCGGCCTCGCCCTCGCCGTCACCGTGATCGGCCTGCCGCTGCTGGCCGCCGGGCTCTCCGGCTGCCGGAGCATGGGCGCCTTCGCCCGTACCCGGGCCCGGTCGGTGTACGGCTCCGGGCTGCACGAGCCGGAGCCGCTGCACCGGCCCCGCCCCGGGATCACCGGCTACACGACGGCCCACCTCACCGACGCGCTCAGCTGGCGTTCGGCCCTCTACAACGTGCTGCGGCTGCCGTGGGGCATCCTCAGCTTCACCGTGACGCTGGTCTGCGTGATCGTCGGCTGGCCGGTGCTGCCCTGGGTGATCCGCTTCGGGGCCGCGGTGGACCGGATGCTGCTGGAGGCGCTGCTCGCTCCGGGCGCGCTCTCCGAGCGGGTCCGCGAGCTGGAGGACGACCGCGGCACGGTGGTCGACACCGCCGCCGCCGACCTGCGCCGGATCGAGCGGGACCTGCACGACGGCGCCCAGGCCCGGCTGGTGGCGCTCGCGATGGACCTCGGCCTGGCCAAGGAGCGGCTGCGGGAGACCGAGTCGGCCGAGGACGTGCAGGCCGCCGCCAGGATGGTCGACAACGCGCACGGCGAGGTGAAGCTCGCCCTGCAGGAGCTGCGCGACCTGGCCCGCGGCATCCACCCGGCGGTGCTCACCGACCGCGGACTGGACGCGGCGCTCTCCGCGGTGGCCGCCCGCTGCACGGTGCCGGGCGGGGTCAAGGTGCACGTCGAGCTGAAGGCCGCGGACGGCACGGTGGAGCGGCCGGACTCGGCGGTCGAGGGCATCGCCTACTTCACCGTGAGCGAGCTGCTGACCAACGTCTCCAAGCATTCCGGCGCCCGCTCCGCGACGGTGGACGTCTGGCGGGCCGACGACCAGCTGATGGTGCTGGTCCAGGACGACGGCAAGGGCGGCGCGGCCCCCTACCCGGGCAGCGGCCTGGGCGGGCTGGCCGAGCGGATCCAGGCGGTCGACGGCGTCTTCCTGGTGGAGAGCCCGCACGGCGGCCCGACCACCGTCACCATCGAGCTCCCCTGGCGCACCCGCACCGCCCGCCGCTGATCCCCCGCCCGCGGGACAGGGGGCCGGGACCTCGTCGAGGCAGTGGACGAGGTCCCGGCCCGTACCCGGCCGGCGGCCGCCCGCGGACCCTTGCGCGGTGTGCGGCCGGCCGCCGCCGGGGGCCGGGAGGCCCGGGCGGCCGTCGGGGAGCCGGGGCGGCTACGGCGTCTGGAGGGTGCCGAGGGTGACCTCGGCGGTCCTGTTCTGGCCGTCGCGGGTGTAGGCGACCGTCGTCCTGTCCCCCGGGGCGAGCGAGGCCAGCGCGGTGGTGAGCGAGTTCAGCGAGTCGACCGGGGTGTCGCCGACCTTGGTGATCACGTCCCCGGCCTGGATCCCCGCCGCGTCGGCCGGGCCGCCCCCGGCGACCGCGACCACGACCGCACCCGCGGGGCGGAAGTCCTGGTCGAAGTACGTCCGGGCGGTGATGCCGAGCGCGGCCCGGCCGGAGTTGGTGACCTTGCCCTCCTTGATCAGCTGGTTCGCGATGCTGGTCACGGTGGACGCCGGGATGGCGAAGCCGATGCCGGGCGCGGCCGCCCCGTTGGTCTCCGGTTCGGTGGCGGCGAGCGTGTTGATGCCGATCACCTGGCTGTCCAGGTTGACCAGCGCGCCGCCGCTGTTGCCGGGGTTGATCGCGGCCGAGGTCTGCACCATGTTGCCGATGACGGCGCCCGGCGAGCCCGCGGTGTCGGGCTCGGAGACGGTCCGGCCGGTGGCCGAGACGATGCCGTCGGTGACGCTGCTGGAGAGCCCGAGCGGGCTGCCCATCGCGAGCGTGATCTGTCCCAGCTGGACCTTGCCGGAGTCCCCGAAGGTGGCCGGCTTGAGGCCGCTCGGCGGGCTGCTCAGCCTGATCACCGCGAGGTCGGAGTCCGGGTAGCCGGCGACCAGCGTGGCGTCCAGCGGCTTGGTGCTGTTGGCCAGGGTGACGGTGAAGGCGGTGGCGGTGCCCACCACGTGGGCGTTGGTGACGATGTCGCCCTTGTCGTCGTAGACGATGCCGGAGCCGAGGCCGCTCGCCGTAGTGATCTGCACCACCGAGGGCAGCACGTCGGCGATCACCCGCTGGTAGTCGGCCTGGAGCTGGTTGGCGCCGCCCGGCGCCGCGGTACCGGAGCCGGCGGCAGGCGTGGCGGCCGTGGTGACCGGCGTGGAGGAGGACGAACCGCTGCTGCACCCGGCCACCGCGAGCGCGGTGAGCAACGCCACCGCGCCGGACACGACCAGCCGCCCGAAGGACACCACCTTCGGCCCCGTGGGCCGCGGCCCGGCCGGGATCGGACGGGTGGGGCCCTTCTTGCGGTTCACCTTGGCTGACTCCGATTCCTCCACCGGACCGAGATAATTGTCAGCATTTCACCGTTATGCCCGAATCTTCGCCCCGACGCGCCCGACCTCGGGAAACGGGACCTTAGGATTCGGGCCATGACTTGGTTGCTCACCGGTGGTGCCGGCTACATCGGCCGGCACGTGGTGCACCAGCTCGTCGCGGCCGGCGAGCGGGTGGCGGTGCTGGACGACCTCAGCACCGGCGACCGCAGCCGGCTGCCGTCCGGCGTCACGCTGGTCGAGGGCTCCACCCTGGACCGGGCCGCACTGGACGCGGCCCTGCGCGCCCACGGCGTCCGCGGCGTGCTGCACTTCGCGGCGAAGAAGCAGGTCGGCGAGTCGGTCGAACGCCCGTTCCACTACTACCGGGAGAACCTGACCGGGCTGCAGAACGTGCTGGAGGCCGCCACCGGCGCCGGGGTGAAGCGCTTCCTCTTCTCCTCCTCCGCCGCCGTCTACGGCATGCCCGACGTCGAGCTGGTCACCGAGTCCGCGCCCTGCGCGCCGATGAACCCGTACGGCGAGACCAAGCTGGCCGGCGAGTGGCTGGTCGCGGCGGCGGGCCGGGCGTACGGGCTCTCCACCGTCTCGCTGCGCTACTTCAACGTGGCCGGCGCCGCCTCGCCCGAACTCGCCGACGACGGGGTGTTCAACCTCGTCCCGATGGTCTTCGAGCGGCTCACCGCCGGGCGGGCACCGCGCATCTTCGGCGCCGACTACCCCACCCCCGACGGCACCTGCGTGCGCGACTTCATCCACGTCGCCGACATCGCCTCGGCCCACGTGGCGGCCGCCCGGAGGCTGGCCGAGGACCCGGAGGGCGAGACCTCCCTGGTCCTCAACATCGGCCGCGGCGAGGGCGTCAGCGTCCGCGAGATGCTCGACGTGATCGGCAAGGTCACCGGCTACGACACCGCCGGCGAGATCGCCCCGCGCCGCCCCGGCGACCCGGCCCGGGTGGTCGCCTCCGCCGAGCTGATCCGGCGCGAACTGGGCTGGACCGCCCGGTACGGGGTCGAGGAGATGGTGGCCTCGGCCTGGGAGGGCTGGTGCGCCCGCCACCCGGAGGCCCGCCGGCGGTAGCCCCGCCGACGCCCCGCCCGCGGCCACCCGCGGCCACCCGCGGCCACCCGGTCGGGGCGGCCTGCGGACGGCTGCGGACGGCCGCTCAGTGCGAGGGCACCGCCGTGCCGTAGAAGGCGTCCAGCGCGTAGACGCAGCGGTCCTTGCTGCCGACGAAGACCTTCCCGCCGACCGCCACCGGCGAGCCGGTCAGCTCCCCCTTGGTGCCGAGCTCCCAGCGCAGCTGACCGCTCGCCAGGTCCAGCGTGTGCAGCGAGTGGTCCCGGCTGCCCAGGTGGACCAGGCCGTCGGCGACCGCCGGGACGCCGACGATCTCCCCCCGCGCGGTGTAGCGCCAGCGCTCCCGGCCGGTGGCCGCCTCGAAGGCGTACAGCACCTCGCCGCTGCCGACCAGCACCATGCCGTCCCCGACCACCACCGGCTCGGCACCCTGCCGGGCGCCGGTGACGCCGCGCCAACGGTCCCGGCCGGTGGCCGCGTCCAGCGCGTACACCGTGCCGAGGTAGTCGGCGACGTACACCGCGTCCGCGTCCAGCGCGGGCGGGGTGAACAGCACCACCGGGGCGTCGAACCGCCAGCGCTCGGCGCCGCTCGCCGCGTCCAGCGCGAACACCCGGGTGCCGGCCGTCACGTACAGCACCCCGGCCCGCTCCACCGGGCGGGACGGCACGTCCTCGCCGACCGGGAAGGACCAGCGCAGGCCCGCGCCGTGCGGGTCCACGCAGCGCAGCCGCCCGCCGCCGTAGTAGTACGCGGCGCCGCCCACCAGGGCCGGGCCGGACTGCGGGTTCTCGTAGTCCTGCTGGGCGTCGTCGGCGCGCCACAGCTCGGCCCCGCCGGCCGCCGAGCGCAGCTGCACCCCGCCGCCGCGGACGCCGCAGCAGAGCACGCCGTCGGCGGCGTCCAGCGAGTAGACCCAGCCGTCCAGCGACTGCCGCCAGCGCTCGGTGCCGTCCGCGACGTCCACGGTGTACAGGTGCGGGCCGTCGGCGGCGTGCACCCGGCCTGCGTCGACCGCCAGCGCCCAGGCGACGTCCCGGGTCTTGTAGCGGCGCTGGCCGGACGCGATGTCGAGGGCGTGCACCTCGAAGCTGGAGACGAACAGGGTGCCGTCGGCGATCACCGGGGTGCCCCAGACGTCGTTGGACATCCGGAACCGCCAGGGGCGCCAGCGGGCCGCCCGCACCGGCGGCGGGGTGGCCCGGCGGACCCAGTCGGTCTCCGCGGGCGCGGTGCCCGGACCGGTCTGCTCGGCCCGCGGTCCCGGGCCTATCCGCACCGCGGCGCCGGGCAGCTGCACCTCGGCGGCGCTCTCCCCGGCGACGGGGGCGCGGTGGCGGCTGGGGGCGGCGAGCTTCTCGGTGGCGGCCTCGGTGTCCGGCCCCGGCAGCGCCGGTGCGGCGTGCACCGGCCCGGTGCCCGGCTGGGCGTGCCGGCCGACGGGGTGGTGGGTGCGCGGGTCCTGCCGGGCGGGGCGCTGCGGGGGCACCGGCGGCTGCTGCCGGTGCTGCGGCCCGGCCTGCGGGGGCGCCTGCTGCGGCGGGACGGGCTGCGGG
>NZ_JBEYVJ010000129.1:0-19887 GCF_040643935.1 Kitasatospora sp. NPDC047058
GACCTGGTGTCGGCGTACTCCTCGTACTCCTCGCGGGCGTGCCGGCGGGCCACCGCGCGCTCCTCCAGGTACGCCTCGTAGCCGCCGCCGTACAGGTTGACCTGCTGCTGGGCGAGGTCCAGCTCCAGGACCCGGGTGACGGTGCGGGCCAGGAACTCGCGGTCGTGGCTGATCAGCACGGTGCCCGCGCGCAGGCCCTTGACGAAGGACTCCAGCCGCTCCAGGCCGTCCAGGTCGAGGTCGTTGGTGGGCTCGTCGAGCAGGAAGACGTCGTAGCGGGAGAGCAGCAGCGAGGCGAGGCCGGCCCGGGCGGCCTGGCCGCCGGAGAGCGCGGTCATCGGCAGGTCGAGCGAGACCTTCAGCCCGAGCGAGCCGGCGACCTCCTCGGCCCGCTCCTCCAGGTCGGCGCCGCCCAGGTCCAGCCAGCGGTCCAGGCTCGCCGCGTACGCGTCGTCGGCGCCGGGGCGGCCCTCGACCAGGCCCTCGGTGGCCTCGTCCAGGGCGGCCTGCGCGGCCGCCACGCCCGTCCGCCGGCCCAGGAACTCGCGGACCGACTCGCCCTCGCGCCGCTCCGGCTCCTGCGGCAGGTGCCCGATGTTGGCGGACGGCGGGCTGAGCCGCAGCGATCCTCCCTCGGGGGTGTCCAGCCCGGCGAGCAGCCGCAGCAGCGTCGACTTGCCGGCGCCGTTCGCGCCGACCAGCCCGATCACGTCGCCGGGGGCGACGACCAGGTCCAGGCCGGAGAACAGGGTGCGGTCGCCGTGGCCGGCGCTGAGATCCTTGACTACGAGTGTGGCGCTCATGATGACTTCGATTGTAGGAGAGCCGGGGGAGCCGCCGGGGAACGGGCGGGGGCCGCGGCCGGTTCCGGCCGCCGGCCCCCGCCGCACGGTGACCTCAGCGGGTCACTTGGACTTCTTGGCGAAGTAGTCGTACATCTTCGAGGCGACGTCCTCCAGGTACGGGCCCGCCTCGTAGGTGTTGGCGCCGTTGCCGATGGAGGTGTCGCTGACCAGGACCTGCTTGCCGTCCTTGGTGGCGAACCAGCCGCCGCCGCTGCTGCCGCCGGTCATGTTGCAGCCGATCACCAGCATCGCCGGACGGCTCGGGTCGCCCGTCTTCCTCGACGGCTGGCCGCTGTCGCAGTGGTCCAGCTCGACGCCGTTGAAGGGCTTGCCGGCCGGGTAGCCGTAGTTGCTGACGTTGCCGAGCTGCTCGCGCGGGGCGTTGAACCAGATCGGGAGCGCACCGCCGACGGTCTCCTCCAGCGACTTGCCGTTGCCGCTGGGGTTGGCCACCTTGATGATGCCGAAGTCGTACTGGCTCCACGGGCCGCCGCGCTCCGGGTCGGCCTCGGCCGTCCACTGCGGCGACACCATGCCGGCGACCGCGCCCCACTCGCCGTACGGCTCGGCGTCGGCCTCGTTGGCCGGCTTGCCGCCGGTCAGCAGGCCGTTGCTGTTGTAGGCCGGGGCGAAGGTGATGTCGGTGTAGTACTTGTTGCCCTTGCCGCCGTGCAGGCAGTGGCTGGCGGTCCACACCAGGTTGCTCTTGCCGGGGTTGGCCGGGTCGGTGACGACGGTGCCGGAGCACACGTAGTCCTCGTTGCCGTCCTTGAAGAAGATCTTGCCGTTGACGTGCAGGTTCTTCGCGAACGGGTGCTGCGCGGGCTTCGCCGGGATGACGCCCGGGATCACGTCGGCGCCGCCCGGCTGGGCCGGGGTGGGCTGCGCCGGGGCCGGGCCGGTGGGCTGGGCGGTGGGCTGCGCGGGCGGCTGCGTCGGGTCCTGCGGCGGCTGCGGCATCGGCTTGGGCTTGGCGTTCAGGATCTTCTGGAGCGTCCAGTAGCCCTTCACCGCCGGGGTGATCACGTTCTGCTGGGCCCACTTGTCCCAGTCCTCGAACTTCCAGGCCTTCAGCTCCTCGACCGTCGGGAGCTTGATCGGCGCGGCGCCCGGCTTGCCCGGCGTGGTCGCGGCGGCGGTCGGTGCCGCGGTCTGCGCCCCGGCCGGGTCGCTGTTGTCCGGCCCGCAGGCGGTCGCGACCACCATCGTCAGCGCGACGACGGAGGCGCCGAGCGCGGCACGGGCCGTGCGGGATATCTGTGACATCGGAGTAATTCCCCCTGAGGATGGGTGACTTGTCGGGGGACTACTTCTTCTTCTTGGAGAAGTAGTCCATGGCCTTCGCCGCCACGTCGTCCAGGTACGGGCCGGCCTCCCAGGTGCCGTCACCGATCGAGACGTCGCTGACCAGGACCTGCTTGCCGTCCTTGGTGGCGAACCAGCCGCCCCCGCTGTCACCCGGGGTCATGTTGCAGCCGATGGTGAGCATCGGCGGGCGCTTCACGTCCATGGAGAGGCGGACCGGCTTGCCGCCGTCGCAGTGCTCCAGCTCCATGCCGTCGAACGGCGCGTCGGCCGGGTAGCCGTAGTCGCTGACGCTGGTCAGCTGGTCGCGGGGGGCGTTGAACCAGACCGGGACGGAGCCGCCGACCGTCTCCTCCAGCGACTTGTCACCGCCGTTGGGGTTCTCCACCCGGACGATCGCGAAGTCGTACTGGCTCCACGGGCCGCCCGTCTTGTGGTCGGCCTCGGCCGGCCACTGCGGGGAGGCGATGGCGTCCGTCATGCTCCACTCGCCGTAGGGCTCGGCCTGCGCCAGGGTCGCCTGCTTGCCGCCGCTGAGCACGCCGTTGCTGTTGAAGGCGGGGGCGAACATCAGGTTCTTGTAGTAGCCGGCGCCCTTGCCGCCGTGCACGCAGTGGCTGGCGGTCCACACCAGGTTGCTCTTGCCGGGGTGGGCCGGGTCCGAGACGACGGTGCCGGAGCACTCGTAGTAGTTGCCGTCCTCGTGCTGGCTGAAGATCTTCCCGTTGACGTGGAAGTTCTTGGCGTACGGGTGCGGGACGGCCTTGGCGTCGACGACCTTGGGCAGCGGGTCGTTGCCGTTGTCACCCGCCGGAGGCTGCGTGGCGGGCTGCGCGGGCGGCTGCGTCGTCGGCTGGGCGGGCGCCGCGCTGCTCGGCTGGGCCGTGGGCTGGCCGGTGGGCTGGGCCGGCGGCTTCGGCTTCGACGGCTTCGCCTCCAGGATCTTCTTGAGGTCCCAGAAACCCTTGACCGCCGGGGTGATGACGTTCTGCTGGGCCCACTTGTCCCAGTCCTCGAACTTCCAGGTCTTCAGCTCCTCGGCGGTCGGGAGCTTGATCGGCGCGGCGCCCGGCTTGCCCGGCGTGGTCGCGGCGGCGGTCGGCGTCGCGGTCTGGGCCCCGGCCGGGTCGCTGTTGTCCGGCCCGCACGCCGTCGCGACCACCATCGTCAGCGCGACGACGGAGGCGGCCAGCGCAGCACGAGTCGTCCTGGATATCGGTGACATGTGTTCAATTCCCCCTGTGGATGCACGCCATCCGGCCCGGGAAGGCCCGGGCCGCAGGTATGGCAGAGGAGGAGTCTGCCATGCGGATAAAGGCGCCCTTACATCCGCCCCGGACCGGGACAGGGCTGTCACCGGATCGGCACCTGTGTCACCGGACCGACACGTGATCGGCACCCGGTGCGCGCACGGAAAACCGGTTGCGGGTGCCGGGCGGCCTCCGTAGCGTGATCCTCGCCACCCGCCAGAACAGGAGAAGGCCGTTGCTCTACTGAGGTCCCGAGACACCGCCCCCGCCGCGGCGCAGCGCTGCCCCTGCAGCCCTGCCGTCCGCCGTGCGTGAGTGTGCGAGTGCGCGACCTCAGTGGTGAGCCGGCCCGGCGCCCGTCCCCGCGACGGCCCCCGGCCCCCTGTCCGGGTTCCCCACGCACCCGCGGTGTCTCCCGTGTCGCCCCCAGACCACAGGCAACCACCGGGAGGCCATCCATGGCACAACCCAGCACGTCCGTCCTCTGCACCGACCTCGGCTTCGAATGGCCCGACGGCAGGACGGTCCTCGACGACTTCCAGCTCGCCGTCGGCCCCGGCCGCACCGGGCTGATCGGGCTCAACGGGGCCGGGAAGTCCACCCTGCTGCGCCTGGTCGCCGGCGAGCTCACGCCCACCGCCGGCACCGTCCGGGTCGCCGGCGAGCTGGGCTACCTGCCGCAGGGGCTGACCCTCGACACCACCCTGAGGGTGGACGAGGCGCTCGGCGTCCGGGCCGCCCGCGAGGCCCTGCACGCCATCGAGTCCGGCGACACCCGCCAGGAGCACTTCGACGCCGTCGGCGACGACTGGGACGTCGAGGAGCGCGCCCGCGCCACCCTCGACCGGCTCGGCCTGCAGCGGCTCGGCCTCGACCGCACCACCGGAGAGCTCTCCGGAGGCGAGGCCGTGCTGCTCCGGCTGGCCGCCCTGCTGCTGCGCCGTCCCGACGTGCTGCTGCTCGACGAGCCCACCAACAACCTCGACCGGGCCGCCCGCGAGCGGCTCTACGAGACGGTGGCCGGCTGGAGCGGCGTGATGCTGATCGTCAGTCACGACCGTGAACTGCTCCGGCACGTCGACCAGATCGCCGACCTCCGGGACGGCCGGGTCACCTGGTACGGAGGGAACTTCGCCGACTACGAGCAGACCCTCGCGGCCCAGCAGGAGACGGCCGAACGGCTGCTGCGCAATGCCGAGGCCGACGTCCAGCGCCAGAAGCGGGACCTGGTCGAGGCCCGCACCCGGCTGGAGCGCAGCGCCAGCTACGGCAAGCAGCGCTCGGTCACCCGCAACGACCCGCACATCTTCCGCGGCAAGCTGAAACGCCAGGGCCAGGAGACGGCGGGCCGGCTCCAGGGCATGCACGGCGAGCGGCTGGAGGAGGCCAAGCAGCGGCTCACCGCCGCCGAGGAGGCCGTCCGCGACGACGCCGAGATCCGGATCGACCTGCCCCGCACCGCGGTGCCGGCCGGCCGGACGGTGCTCACCCTGCAGAAGGTCCGGCTGCCCTACGGCACCACGGCCGACCTCGACCTGCGCGGCGCCGAGCGGATCGCCCTGGTCGGCCGCAACGGCTCGGGGAAGACGACGCTGCTGCGCACCATCGCGGGCGAACTCGCACCGCTGGAGGGGGAGATCACCACCCCGGTGCCACTGCGGTACCTGCCCCAGCGGCTCGACCTGCTGGACGACGGCCTCACCGTCGCGGGGAACGTCAAGCGGTTCGCGCCGAACGCCGGGGACAACGCGATCCGCGCCCGGCTGGCCCGCTTCCTGTTCCGGGGCGGCCGGGCCGACCAGCCCGCCGCGACCCTGTCCGGCGGCGAGCGGTTCCGGGCCACCCTGGCCGCCCTGCTGCTGGCCGACCCGCCGCCGCAGCTCCTGCTGCTCGACGAGCCGACCAACAACCTGGACCTGGCCAGCGTCCGCCAGCTCACCCAGGCGCTGGCCGCCTACCAGGGCGCGCTGATCGTGGTCAGCCACGACCTGCCGTTCCTGCGCGGCCTCGGGCTCACCCGCTGGCTGGAGCTGGACGGCGCCCTGCGGGCGGTGGAGCCGATGTAGCGGACGCCCGCGGAAGGGCCGGCCGCGCAGGCCCGGCCGGGGGAGCCCGGCCGGGCCGGGCGGTGCCGGTCCGGTACCCAACTCCCTTGCCCTCCAGTACCATCGGCGCCATGCCTGCGCTCAACATCGAGTACACGGAGCACGAACTCGCCGCCATCCGCGCGGCGGCCGCCGCCGACGGCAAGAGCGTCAAGGCGTACGTCCACGACCTGAGCGTGCGGGAGCAGCAGCGGCGGGACTTCGTCGGCCACGCGGTGGCGTTCTGGAAGGCGCACCGGGAGGAGTTCGACGCCGCCTTCCCGGAGGACGCGCCCGCCGCGTGACCGCGGAGGTGCGGGGGTGAGGCCGCTGCACGTCGATCTGCGCTGGCTGCTCGACGTGCAGGAGCAGGCCTCGCCGGAGGACCTCGGCGTGCGGGACTACTCCGCGCTCCAGGCGGCCGTCGCGCGGCACCGGGTCAACACCGCGCAGCTGGGCCACGACGCCGACCCGGCCTGGTGCGCGGCCACCCTGATGCACACGATCGTGCTGCTGCGGCCGCTGCCGGTGCGCAACAACCTGTACGCCTGCATGGCCACGGCCGCGTACATGCACGCGGCCGAGGAGGGCATCGACCCGCCGTACGGCGCCCTGGTCGAGCTGGCCCGGGACATCGCCGGGGCGAGGGCGGACGTGTTCGCGGCGGCCGACCGGATCCGCTCCTGGCGGATCTGACCGGCCGCCGCGGCGGTCCGTCCGGGGAAGTCCGGAGCCGCCCGGGGAGGCCCGGGGGCGGCTCCGGAGCCGTCCGGGGCGGCCCCGGGGAGGTCCGGTGCGGTCAGGCCCCGGTGGGCTCGGAGGCCGGCCGGAGCCGGCCCGCGACCAGGGTGCCGAGCCGGTCCAGGCCGACCACGGTGGCCGCGAGGACGATGAACTCGACGGTCAGCAGGGCGATCTGGCCCCAGACGTAGCCGTAGCCCTTGGTCGTCGGGTCGAAGAAGAAGTACGGGTACGGCGTCGGGTAGTCCGAGAACAGCGCGTTGCGGGCCAGCACGATCGCCGCGTAGCCGAGCGGGAAGGCCAGCCAGAGCGGGATGTCCCGCCAGGCGGAGGCGTTGCGCGGCTTCAGCGTCAGCCAGTCGATGATCACCATCACCGGGGTGACGTAGTGCAGGAAGAACGACGACCAGTGCGCCAGCTTGTCCGGCCCGTCGACCAGCCCGGGCAGCGGGCTGGCGCCGTGCTGCAGCAGGACGTGCGAGACCAGCCCGGTGATCAGGATGTACAGCGTGGCGGCGCCGCGCAGCCGGGGCGCGGGCGCGTCCACGGTGCCGCGCCTGGTCATCCAGTACACGGCGCCGATGAAGTAGCCGAGCACGATCACGTTGCTCTGGATGGTGAAGTAGACCAGCGGTGCGGCCTGGAGGGTCAGGCCGAGGCCCGCCGAGAGCACGATGCCCATGCGCCACCAGAGCGCGGGGCTGGTCCGGACTGACATGCGGCCACCAGTTCGTTACAGGCGATACGGGAGGTATCGGGCGGTACGGGACGGGAATGCCGCACTCTACTCGTTGGTAGCTCCCGGGCGGAAGAAACGTCACCGCGCACGGCTGTGCGAAGGCCGCCGGACGCTGCCGGTACGCGCTGGTAGCCGCCGCCGGCGGCCGTTACCCGGGCAGTACGAAGCCCGACTCGTAGGCGGCGATCACCGCCTGGGTGCGGTCCCGGGCCCCCAGCTTGGCCAGCACGCTGCCGACGTGCGTCTTGACCGTCTCCTGGCTGACCACCAGCCGCCCGGCGATCTCCCCGTTGTTCAGCCCGGCGGCCATCAGCCGCAGCACCTGGCCCTCCCGCTCGGTGAGCCGCGCGACCGGCCCCTGTGCGGGCGCCGCCGGGCGCCGGCCGCCCGGGGCGTGCCGCAGCGCGAGCTCGCGCACCGCGGCCGGGAAGAGCAGCGAGTCCCCGCGCGCGACCAGCCGCACCGCCTGGACCATCTCCTCCGCGCTGGCCCGCTTCAGCAGGAACCCGGCGGCACCGGCGCGCAGCGCGTCGTACACGTGGTCGTCGTGCTCGAAGGTGGTCACCACCAGGATCCGCGGCGGGTCGGCCATCCCGCCGACCAGCTGCTCGGTGGCCCGGATGCCGTCGATGCCGGGCATCCGGACGTCCATCAGCACCACGTCCGGCCGCAGCCCGCGCACCAGCGGCACCACCTCGGCGCCGTCGGCGGCCTCGCCGACCACGGTCAGGTCCGGCTCGGCGTCGATCACCACCCGCAGGCCCATCCGCACCAGCCGCTCGTCGTCCGCGATCACCACGCGGACCGCCTGCGCCCCGCCGTTCCCGTTCATCTGGTCCCTCCCACCGGCAGCCAGACGGCCAGCCGCCACGTCGTTCCGTCGTCCGCGGCCCCGGCCTCGCAGCCGCCGCGCAGTGCCGCCGCCCGCTCGCCGATGCCGCGCAGGCCGCGGCCGCCGCCGGGCCGGCTGGGCCGGGACGGGCCGAGCGGATTGGTCAGTTCGATCTCCAGCCGGTCCGCGGCCAGCCCCACCCGCAGCGCGGCGGGCGCGGCCGGACCGGCGTGCCGCAGCACGTTGGTCAGCCCCTCCTGGACGATCCGGTACGCCTCGCGCGAGAACGCGGCCGGCAGCCGGTCCAGGCCGGGCGCCAGCTCGGCGTCGACCTTCAGCCCGGTGCGGGCGAGCTGGCGCAGCAGGTCGTCCAGCCCGGCCAGGGCCGGCCCGGTGGGTCCGGCGTCCGCCCGGTCCTCCTCGCGCAGCAGGCCGAGCACGGCGTCCAGTTCGGCGACGGCGGCCCGCGCGGTGTCGCCGATCGCCCGCAGCGCCTCCTCGGCGAAGTCCGGGTCGGTCCGCAGCACCCGGGCGGCCGCCGAGGCCTGGATGCCGACCGCGCTGAGCGCGTGGCCGACGGAGTCGTGCAGCTCCCGGGCGAGCCGGTTGCGCTGGGCGAGCACGGTGGCCCGCCGCTCGGCGGCGGCCAGCCGCTCGTCCGCGGTCGGACCGAGCAGGACGGGCGCCCAGCGGGCCAGCAGGGCGCCGCACCCGGCGCTGGTGCCGACGATCAGGCCCAGCAGGGCGAGGCCCAGCGTCGGTCCGCCCAGCCAGAACGGGAACCCGTGGTCGCGCCAGTACTGCAGCAGCCCGTCCACCGGCGGCCCGCCCAGCGGCGAGATCAGCAGCACCGCCGCGAAGGGCCCCCCGGCCAGCGTCATCCCGCTGACCACCCCGCCGAACAGCAGGTGCAGCACGTACCAGGCGGCGGTCTGCCGGCGGGCCGCCCAGGACCGGGCCGGGCCGGTGGCGACCTCGTCCGGCCGGTGCGGTGCGCACAGCGCCCGCGCGGCCGCCCCCTCCAGGGCCCGGACGGTCGGCACCAGCGCGGTGACGGCGGCCATCGGCAGGGACAGGCCGAGCGCGGCGAAGTAGAGCAGGACCTTCAGCAGCTGGTCGTGCCGCGGGTTGAGCGCCCCGGTCACCACCGAGGAGAGCATCCAGTAGGGCATCAGCAGCGCGCCGCCGAGCACCAGGTGCACCCAGCGCAGCCGGGCCCGGCGTCCGAACAGCGCGCCGGCCACCCGCCGCGTCACCACGCCGATGCCGCCGCCCGCCGCCAAGGCGTCCGCCCCCGGACCCGTGTCCGCCCCCGTGTCCGTGCCCGCCCCCGTGTTCACCCGGCCGACTCTACGGCAGCGGTCCTTTCCGCGGCCGCCCGCTCGACCAGCGCGATCGCGCCGACCACCAGCATCAGCAGCGCGGCCACCACCTGCCCGGCCTGCACGAGCGGAACCGGCCCCGGCACCGCCCGGCGCAGCTCCGTCACCTCGGTCATCGTCCCGAACGCCACCAGCTGCCAGGAGCCCCAGCCGAACAGCGAGCCGGCCGCCGTCCACGCCACCGCCAGCGGCACCCGCAGCCGCCGCTCCGGCCCGATCCGGAACACCGGCACCAGCAGGGCCACCGTGGCGGCCACCGCCATCACCGCGGTCACCCCGTCCATCACCGCGACGCCCGGGTTGTGCTCGTCCGCCCACGCCTGCGGCAGCCCGGTCGTCCCGCCCGCCGCCCAGTACAGCCGGGCCGCGGCCACGCCGAGCGCGAGCAGCCCGGCCACGCAGGCGAGGGTCCGCTGCAGGGCGAGGGTGGGGGAGCGGGGCAGGTCGCCGATCCGGCTGCGTAGCAGCCCCGCCCAGCGCTGCCGGGCGTAGAGCGGGAAGGCGGTGATCAGCGCGATGCCCTGGACCGTGAAGCCGCCGTACACCACCGGGACGACCCAGCCGGCCATGGTGCCGACGGGGCCGTCGTCGGAGCCGGCCCCGGTACCGGGGCCGGACACCAACTGGACGAGCAGGGACAGCGGCAGCGCCACCAGGATGGTGCCGAGCAGCCCGGTCGCCACCCACATCGGGAAGGCGACCAGCCCGGCCGGCGTCCGCCGCCCCCACGGCCGGACGAAGGAGAGCGCCAGCAGGACGGCGATCGCGTCCATCCCGAAGGTGAGCAGGTTCGCGGTCCAGAGCCGGTCCAGCTCGTCGGCGCTGCCGACCCCCACCGGGTGGCCGGTGAGCCAGAGCAGCTTGAGCGTCAGGTACGGCACCGTGGCGGCGACGGCGGTCCAGGCCGCCACGCCGCGCACCCGGTCGGCGGGAGTCGTCGAGGTCATGCCCCCACGCTCCCGGCCGCGGCGCGCCGTGCCCTCCCCCCGGCTCACGATCCGCCTCCCCCGCCAGGGGGATTCCCCGGTCCGGGCCTCCTCCCCGAGGAGGCCCGGACCGGGGGTAACCGGGCGCTACGGGACGATCGGCTCGCAGCCGACGGCCTTCCCGCCGGCGGTGAGGAACTGCTTCCACAGCTCCTGGTCGTCGGGGAAGACCTTGCTCCGAGGTGCCGAGGAGAGGAGATTCGACTCCAGATGGAAGTACGTGGGCTTCCCCTGGCAAGTGGCCACCACGTTCTCGCCGGCCGGTCCGATCCAGGACGCGCGCCCGTAGGCCGGGGTGCGGCTCCCGTCCGGGGAGAGACCGGTGGCCCGTGGGTCGGTGGTGATCCCGAAGGAGGCGACGACCTGCCCGCTCCACGTGCTGGTGATCTCGCAGCGCCAGACCGGGGCGAAGGCCGTGGTGGCCTGCTGGCGCAGCTCGTCGCGGACCTCTTCACTACGGGCCGGTGCCAGTCCGGGCACACCGCAGACCTTGGTGAAGTCGACCGGCTGCGCCGTGCCCGCAGGGGACAGCCCGGTAGGTGTCGCCTGCGTCCCGGTGCCGCAGCCGCGGTCCTTGGCGACCCGACCCGCATACCCGGCGGCGAGCCGGGCCAGCCCCGCGACACGGTCACCGTCCGGTCCGTCCCCGCCGACGCCGACCACGGCCCGCAGGCCCTTGGGGCAGCCGTCGGGGAGCAGCGCCCAGGCCCCGGACGAGGTGACGGCGCCGGCGGTGTCCCCGGAGAACAGCCGGGCGTCCACCGGTGTCCGGGGAGCGGTCTCGGTCTGCTCGGAGGCGGTCTCGAACGACACGGACCGTTCGGACTGCCCGAACAGTCCGAACGAGACCGTCGCCGTGCAGTGGCCGGACCGGTCGACGGCGCTCGGGGACCAGCCGTCGGTCCTCTCCTCGCTGATCCGCCCCGGCCCCAGCGCCCCGTGCACGCCGTCGGCGCTCGCCGCACCACCGCAGACCGTGTCCGGCCCGAGTGCATTGGTCAGGTCGTACAGCAGTACCCCCGAGACGCCGGCCGTGATCGCCACGATCACGGCCGCCGCCCGCAGGCGCAGCCGCCGGGTGGTGAAGCCCCGTCGGGTAAGGGCCTGGCTGAGTTTCCCGGTGGTCATGCGGATCACGGGTTCCCGAGCGCGTTGTGGTACGCGCGGTCGATGGACGAGCGATAGTGCATTCCGGCGCTGTCCGCCAGCTGCTTCGTCACGCTGCCCGGCGCGTCGATGTCCTGGTCCGCGACGCCCGACAGGCGGGCCTTCTCCTGGATCATGGTCATCACCTGGGACTCGCCGGCCGTGTAGTTCGTGCTCACTTGACCCTGGGTCTTGACGTCGAGCTCGGCGTTGGCCTTGTTCGCCCAGTCGGAGGTGCCGATGTCGACCAGCCGCTGGGCGACGTCACCCAGGGGGAACCAGGAGGCGCCGGGGACCTTGAGCATGTTCGCCGCGGTGCCGTAGACGTGGTAGTCCATCTTGGCCTTCCAGTTGTTCTTGAACTGATCGTCCGCCTTGTGGTCGAGGAAGGCGTCCGCGCGCACGGCGTCGAGTGCTCCCAGCGCCTTGCCGGACTCGTCGACGAAGCCGGAGAACTTGACGTTCGGGCGGCCGGTCGGGTCGGCCTTGAAGTTCTCCGGGCCGAACTCGTCCATCCGGCGGGCGACTTCCCGGCTCTCGGACTGGTGGATGACGGCGAACGCCTCCGGGTCCTCGGTCACGCCGCGGATGACGCGCAGCAACTGTTCCCGGCTGGTGGTGAGGCCTTCCGGATGCGACGGACCGGAGAGGTCCTTGCTGAGGATGTCGTGCGTGTCCGCCGGGAACTCTGAGATCATGTTCGCCAGCGGGCGGCGCAGAACGGGAGAGAGTTCGTTCTCGTGGCCGGCGCTGGTCCCACCGAGGGTCGTCAGCGTCTTGTCCATGATCTTCACCATCGCCTCGTCGTGCGGGCGGACGGGCTTCTGGTCGCTGTGCGGGTCACGGCCGGTCGTGGCGGCCTCCAGGACGTCGGCGAAGGCCGCGTGCGAACCCGCCTTGAGGTCGGTGGCGGACAGCTTGCCCTCGTAGTCCTGGTTGGGCCACTTGCGGTCCTTGAGCAGGTAGTCCAGGTTCGCGTTGTGGCCGGGGTCGAGGAACTCCTTGGACGCCTGCGGGTTGTGGCTCATCGCCCGCATCAGGCCGCCCATCGGGTCGGTCCCCTTGTCGCCCGTCACGGTGTAGAAGGGCCCCCAGAGGTCCTCGCCCTTGCGCTTGCTGTTCTTCTCGTAGTCGACCAGGTCGTTGCCGACTTTCTCCAGGATCCCCTTGTCGTAGTTCCCGCCGGCGCCCATCAGCTGGGTGAGCGCCGGGTAGTTGTCGTTCCAGCCGGCCGCCGAGCCGCCGGGCTTGCGGGCGGCCCTGAGCAGGTCGTCCTCCCACTGCCCGCCCATTCCGCCGTCCCTGGTGGCGGTGGCGAGCACCTTCGAGAGGTTGTTGTAGACGTCCTGGTAGCCCGGGGCGTTGTGGTTGCCGTGGGCGAAGTCGTTGTAGTGCTTGGAGTACTCCAGCAGCGCGTCCGGGCCGGTCCGGCCACCGGCGTTGAGGCTGTTGAGCAGCGTGGTGGAGAAGGACTGGGAGTCCGCCCCGCCGGCCATCAGCGCCTGCAACTGCCTGAGCTGGTCGTCGGAGAGGCTCTGGCCCTTGCCCATCAGGTCGGCGGCCCGCTTGGCGTCGGCTGCGTCGCCGCCGCCGTACGGGCTGGCGTTGAAGGAGGTGGTGCTGGTGCCGACGTCGGTCTGCAGGGCGGCGGAGGCCCGCTGGTCGGCGGAGCCGGCCTTCTCGACGGCCTTGGCGATACGGCCGCTCATCGCCTCGGCCTTGCCTTTCATGTCGGCCTGGTACTTGCGGAGGGTGTCCTGGTAGTCGGGGTCGTTGTGCCCCTCGCTGGACATCGGCGGCCAGCCGACGGTGCCGTCGTCGGCGACGGTGAGCTGCTGCGTCTGCGCGTCGTGGAGCGCGGCGTCGAGGTCCTTGCGGGCCGCGGTGAAGTCCTCGGCCGCGTCGCGGATGATCGCGGCGAGGGCCTTGGCGACGCCGGCGGCCTGGGTGAAGTCGGTGTCGATGGTCTTGAGCTTCCCGGCCGCGTCGTCGGCGGCCGGTCCCTCCCAGCCGGCCCGCTGCGGGGTGGTGGTGAGCTCGGTGCCGACCCGGCTGTCGAGCGAGTCGAGGGTCTTGGCCATGCCGGTCCAGGCTTCGGCGGTCTCGGTGACGCCGGCGAAGTCGGCTTCGCGCAGTTCCTTGAAGGACACCATGCGGCTGGACTCCTTTCTCGTTCTCTCGGGGCTCAGGCGCCGAACTGGGCGGTGGTGGCGTGCTCGTTGGAGCGGTAGTTGCGCTGGGTGGCCTCCAGGTTCTCGGCGGCTCCGGTCAGCTTGTCGTGCAGGCTCCTGCACTGCTGCAGCCAGCGGTCGGTGGAGGCGGTGAGCGCGCCGCCGAAGGAGAAGCCGCGGATCTTCGTGGCGGCCGTGCTCGCGTGCTCGGCGAGGTTGTTGCCGCCCTTGCCGTTGGCGTTGTCGAGGTCGGTGGCTATCTGCCGGGCGATGCCGGCCGAGGCGCCGAGCTCGTGCGGGCTGTCCAGCCGGGTGGTGGCCGCGGACGGCGCCGGGCCGGGGGACGGGCTGGGGGTCGGCGCGGCGACCGGCCGGAGGGACGGGGACGAGTTCGGCGCGGAGATCGGGATGATGTCGTCCGGCGCCGGTGTGTGCGGCGTGGCCGGTGCGGAGATCGGGATGATGTCGTCCGGCGCCGGTGTGTGCGGCGTGGCCGGTGCGGAGATCGGGATGATGTCGTCCGGCGCCGGTGTGTGCGGCGCACCCGCCGGGGAGGCCGGTGCGACCGGCCCGGTGGTGAATCCTGGGTTGCCCATGTACGTCTGCTCTCTTCTCCTCGGATGGGAGGTCAGAACCCCTCCAGCAGCGGAACGCCCGGGACCGGTGCGTCCGTTGGTGTACGGATGCACACGCTACGGGTGTGGTTGCACGATCCGCGTCAAGGTTTCGTCAGGGCTGTGTCACGGGCCCTGTCACGGGCTGCGCCGCGGTGCACCGGGGTGCGTGCCGGGCGCACCGGGTGTCGGGGCCGGAGGGTCTTGTTACCGGCCGGTCGCTTCCCTATCATCGCCAGTGTTACAGCTTTACTGTCAAACCCTGAGGGGGCGGTGGCCCGTGCGCGACGGAAGCAGCCCCGGCCCGCTGGCCGGTGTCCGGGTGGTCGAGCTCGCGGGGATCGGGCCCGGCCCCTTCGCCGCCATGCTGCTGGCCGACCTCGGCGCCGACGTGGTGCGCGTCGACCGGCCGAACCCCTCGCCGCTCGGCATCGACCCGGCGTACGACGTCACCAACCGCAACAAGCGCTCGGTGCTGGTCGACCTCAAGTCCCCCGAGGGCCCCGGCCGGGTGCTCGACCTGGCCGCGCGGGCCGACCTGCTGATCGAGGGCTACCGCCCCGGCGTCGCCGAGCGGCTCGGCATCGGGCCCGACGCCTGCCTGGCCCGCAACCCCGCCCTGGTCTACGGCCGGATGACCGGCTGGGGCCAGCAGGGCCCGCTCGCCGCCACGGCCGGCCACGACATCGGGTACGTGGCCGTGGCCGGCGTACTCGGCATGATCGGCGAGCCCGACCGGCCGCCCGCCGTCCCGGTCAACCTGCTCGGCGACTACGCGGGCGGCTCGCTCTACCTGGTCGTCGGCCTGCTCGCCGCACTGCACCACGCCCGCGCGACCGGCGCCGGCCAGGTGGTCGACGCCGCCATCGTGGACGGCGCCGCCCACCTCGGCTCCGTGCTCTGGGGCCTGCTGGCCGCCGGCCGGTGGCAGGACCGCCGGGGTGCCAACCTGCTCGACGGCGGCGCGCCCTGCTACGCCGTCTACCGGGCCGGGGACGGCGGCCACCTGGCCGTCGGCGCCCTGGAGCCGCAGTTCTACGCCGAGTTCGCCCGGCTGCTGGAGCTCGGCCCGGACGCACCCGGCCAGTGGGACGTCGCCCGCTGGCCCGAACTGCGCGCCCTGATCGCGGCCCGCTTCGCCACCCGGACCAGGGCCGAGTGGGAGGCCGTCTTCGCCGGCTCCGACGCCTGCGTCGAACCCGTGCTGACGATGCGCCAGGCCGCCGGAAACGCACACCTGGTGGCCCGCGGGACCTACGTCGAGGCGGACGGCTACACCCAGCCCGCCCCCGCGCCCCGGTTCTCCGCCACCCCCGGCACCCTGCGCCGGCCGCCCGCCCGGCCGGGCGCGGACACCGCCGAGGTGGCCCGCGACTGGGGCGTCCCGTCCCTCAATCCCGAAGCCGGAGAAGGAGCGTAGCGTTGCAACGCGACATCTACACCGAGGAGCACGAGGACTTCCGGACGACCGTCCGGGCCTTCCTCGCCAAGGAGGTGCTGCCGCACTACGACCGCTGGGAGCAGGCCGGCATCGTGGACCGCTCCGCCTGGCTCGCGGCCGGCCGGCAGGGCCTGCTCGGGCTCGCCGTCCCCGAGGAGTACGGCGGCGGGGGCAGCGCGGACTTCCGCTACGCCGCCGTGCTGGCCGAGGAGTTCGCCCGGGCCGGCGCCTCCGGCCTCGCGCTCGGCCTGCACAACGACATCATCGGGCCGTACCTCACCTCGCTCGCCACCGACGAGCAGAAGCGCCGCTGGCTGCCCGGGTTCTGCACCGGCGAGCTGATCACCGCCATCGCGATGACCGAGCCCGGCACCGGCTCCGACCTCCAGGGCATCCGCACCCACGCCGTCGACCAGGGCGACCACTACCTGCTCAACGGCGCCAAGACCTTCATCTCCAACGGCATCCTCGCCGACCTGGTGGTCGTGGTCGCCCGCACCACCCCCGAGGGCGGCGCGCACGGCCTCAGCCTGCTGGTGGTCGAGCGCGGCATGCCCGGCTTCGAGCGCGGCCGCAACCTCGACAAGATCGGCCAGAAGGCCCAGGACACCGCCGAGTTGTTCTTCGAGGACGTCCGCGTCCCGAAGGAGAACCTGCTCGGCGGGCTGAACCAGGGCTTCATCCACCTGATGCAGAACCTCGCCCAGGAGCGGCTCGCCATCGCCGCCGCCGCGATCGCCGGCGCCGAGTACCTGGTCGAGATCACCACCGAGTACGTCAAGCAGCGCGAGGCCTTCGGCCGGCCGCTCGCCAAGCTCCAGCACGTCCGCTTCGAGATCGCCGAACTCGCCACCGAGTGCGCCGTCACCCGCACCTTCGTCGACCGCTGCATCACCGAGCACAACCGGTACGCGCTGACCCCGGCGGACGCCTCGATGGCCAAGTGGTGGGCCACCGAACTGCAGAAGCGCACCGCCGACCGCTGCCTCCAACTCCACGGTGGGTACGGGTACATGAGCGAGTACCCGGTCGCCCGCGCGTTCACCGACGGGCGCATCCAGACCATCTACGGCGGCACCACCGAGATCATGAAAGAGATCGTCGGCCGCTCCATCCTCGGCTGAGACCCCTCGTCGACCCCCTGCCCCGAAAGGCGTTTCCACCGTGACCACCGAAGCGTACGTCTACGACGCGATCCGCACCCCGCGCGGCCGGGGCAAGGCCACCGGCTCGCTGCACGGCACCAAGCCGATCGACCTGGTCGTCGGCCTGATCCACGAGCTGCGCCGCCGCTTCCCCGACCTGGACCCGGCCGCCGTCGACGACATCGTCCTCGGTGTGGTCAGCCCGCTCGGCGACCAGGGCTCCGACATCGCCCGGATCGCCGCCATCGCGGCCGGCCTGCCCGACACGGTGGCCGGCGTCCAGGAGAACCGGTTCTGCGCCTCCGGGCTGGAGGCCGTCAACCTGGCGGCCGCCAAGGTCCGTTCGGGCTGGGAGGACCTCGTCCTGGCCGGCGGCGTCGAGTCGATGTCCCGGGTGAAGATGGGCTCCGACGGCGGCGCCTGGGCGATGGACCCGATGACCAGCTACGAGACCGGCTTCGTCCCCCAGGGCGTCGGCGCCGACCTGATCGCCACCATCGAGGGCCTCTCCCGGACCGACGTGGACGCCTTCGCCGCCGAGTCCCAGGCCCGCGCCGCCAAGGCGCAGGCCGACGGCCTCTTCGACCGCTCGGTCGTGCCGGTCCTCGACCGCAACGGCCTGGTCGTGCTGGACCGCGACGAGTTCATCCGCCCCGGCACCACCGTGGAGACCCTGGCCGGCCTCAAGCCCTCCTTCGCCGCCATCGGCGACGCCGGCGGCTTCGACGCCGTCGCCCTGCAGAAGTACCACTGGGTGGAGGCCATCGACCACGTCCACCACGCCGGCAACTCCTCCGGCATCGTGGACGGCGCCGCCCTGGTCGCCATCGGCAACCGCCAGGTCGGCGAGCGGTACGGGCTGCGCCCGCGCGCCCGGATCGTGTCCGCCGCGGTCTCCGGCTCGGAGCCCACCATCATGCTCACCGGCCCGGCCCCCGCCACCCGCAAGGCGCTCGCCAAGGCCGGGCTGACCGCCGCCGACATCGACCTGGTCGAGATCAACGAGGCCTTCGCCGCCGTCGCCCTGCGCTTCATCCGCGAACTGGGCTTCCGGCACGACCAGGTGAACGTCAACGGCGGTGCGATCGCGCTCGGCCACCCGCTCGGCGCCACCGGTGCGATGCTCCTCGGCACCGTGATCGACGAACTGGAGCGGCGCGACCTGCGCTACGGCCTCGTCACCCTCTGCGTCGGCGGCGGCATGGGCGTCGCCACCATCGTCGAACGCATCTGACCCCGCCGCATCCGACCTCCCGAGATTCCCCCCGGAGACCCGACCATGAGTGACACCACCACCATCCGCTGGGAGCAGGACCAGGACGGCGTCGTCACCCTCGTCCTGGACGACCCCACCCAGTCCGTCAACACCATGAACGAGGCCTTCACGGCCGACTTCGACGCCACCGTCGAGCGCCTGGCCGGCCTCGGCGACGAGCTGCGGGGCGTCGTCGTCACCTCGGCGAAGAAGACCTTCTTCGCCGGCGGCGACCTCAGGATGCTCTCCGCCGCCCGCCCCGAGGACGCGGCCGCCGTCTTCGAGAAGTCCATGCGGATCAAGCGCTCGCTGCGCCGGCTGGAGACCCTCGGCAAGCCGGTGGTCGCCGCCCTCAACGGCAGCGCCCTCGGCGGCGGGCTGGAGATCGCCCTCGCCTGCCACCACCGGATCGCCCTGGACACCCCGGCGAGCCGGATCGGCCTGCCCGAGGTCACCCTCGGCCTGCTCCCGGGCGGCGGCGGGGTGGTCCGCACCGTGCGGCTGTTCGGCATCACCGACGCCCTGCTGAAGGTGCTCCTCCAGGGCCGCCAGTACCGGCCGGCCCAGGCGCTCCAGCACGGCCTGGTGCACGAACTCGCCGACACCCCCGAGGAGCTGGCCACCCGGGCGCGCGCCTGGATCGAGGCCAACCCGGCCGCCGTCCAGCCCTGGGACGTCAAGGGCTACAAGATCCCCGGCGGCACCCCGGCCACCCCCGCGTTCGCCGCCAACCTGCCCGCCTTCCCGGCCAACCTGCGCAAGCAGCTGGCCGGCGCGTCCTACCCGGCCCCGCGCAACGTGCTGGCCGCGGCGGTGGAGAGCGCCCAGGTGGACGTCGACACGGCGATGGTGATCGAGGCCCGGTACTTCACCGAGCTGGCCTGCGGGCAGATCAGCAAGAACATGATCCAGGCGCTCTTCTTCGACATGCAGGCGGTCAACTCCGGGGCCGGGCGGCCGGCGGGTGTCGAGAAGCGGACGGTCCGCAGGGTCGCCGTGCTCGGCGCCGGGATGATGGGCGCGGGCATCGCCTACACCTGCGCCAGGGCCGGCATCGAGGTGCTGCTCAAGGACGTCACCCCGGAGGCCGCCGAGCGCGGCAAGGCGTACTCCGCCGGGCTGCTGGACAAGGCGGTGGCCCGCGGCCGCTCCACCGAGGCCCAGCGCGACGAGCTGCTCGCCCGGATCACCCCCACCGCCGAGGTCGCCGACCTGGCGGGCTGCGACGCGGTGATCGAGGCCGTCTTCGAGAACCCCGAGCTCAAGCACAAGGTGTTCCAGGAGATCGAGGGCGTGGTGGCGCCGGACGCGCTGCTCTGCTCCAACACCTCCACCCTGCCGATCGGCCTGCTCGCCGAGGGCGTCCACCGCACCGCGGACTTCATCGGGCTGCACTTCTTCTCGCCGGTCGACAAGATGCGGCTGGTGGAGATCATCCGCGGCCCGCAGACCGGGGACGAGGCGCTCGCCCGCGCCTTCGACCTGGTCCGGCAGATCGACCGGACGCCGATCGTGGTCAACGACTCGCGCGGCTTCTTCACCTCCCGGGTGATCGGCCAGTTCATCAACGAGGGCGTCGCGATGGTCGGCGAGGGCGTCGACCCGGCCTCCGTCGAGCAGGCCGCCGCCCAGGCCGGCTACCCCGCCAAGGTGCTCTCGCTGCTGGACGAGCTGACGCTCACCCTGCCGCGCAAGATCCGCAACGAGTACCGGCGTGCGGCCGAGGCGGCCGGCGGCACCTGGACCGCGCACCCGGCCGACGCCGTGGTGGACCGGATGGTGGACGAGTTCGGCCGCCCCGGCCGCAGCGGTGGCGCGGGCTTCTACGAGTACGGCGAGGACGGCCGGCGCGGGCGGCTCTGGCCGGGGCTGCGCGAGCACTTCACCCGCGCCGACGTCGCGGTCCCGTTCGAGGACCTGAAGGAGCGGATGCTGTTCAGCGAGGCGCTGG
>NZ_JBEYVJ010000130.1:0-19640 GCF_040643935.1 Kitasatospora sp. NPDC047058
GTCTTGCCCGCGCCGGCCGCGCCGGTGAGCACGGTCAGGCCGCCGCGGCCGGCGCGCGCGTCGGCGACCGCCGCCGCCAGCTCGGCCAGCAGGTCGGCGCGGCCGACGAAGGGAAGCACGGGCATCGGGCCGTCCTCTCACCCGGGGGCGCCGGAGACGCGTGGGGGCCGGGGCGCACGGAGGGCGGGGGTCCGGGTGGCCCCGGTTCCGAGCGTAGGGTCCGTCGCCGAACTCCCGCCTGCCCGGCGACGGTCCGGGGTGCGGCCGGGGTGCGGCCGGGGTGCGGCCGGCGCACGCTGGTGATAGGGGCCGGTAGCAGCCGGCCGGGGACTCCTGGAGGTGCGAGGGCAATGGCCAAGTTCATGGACGTCCACCACGGAATGCCGGGCATCACCGCCGAGCAGCTCAAGATGGCGCACAACGCCGACCTGGCGATCGAGGGCGACGAGGGCGTGCACTTCGAGCGGGCGTGGGCCGACCCCGAGGCGGGCATCGTCTACTGCCTCTCCGAGGCACCGTCCAAGGAGGCCGTGCAGCGCGTTCACGAGCGCACCGGTCACCCGGCGGACGAGATCCATCCGGTGCCGCTGATGGTCTGACGCCGGTCATCGCCGGCCGGCCTGTTCCCCGGGTCGGGGCGCCCCGATCGGGGCGCTGCCGATCGGGGCGCTGCCGTCGGGTCGGGGCGCTGCCGGCGCGGGCCGTCCGGCGTCGGGTCAGGTCGGACGGCTCGGGTCGGGCCGGTCGTACGGCGCCGGTCGGAGGGCGCCGGTCGTACGGCGCCGGTCAGACCGCCGGGACCGGTGTGAAGTGGGTGACCTCGGGCGGGTGCGCCAGGTAGCGCAGCTCGCCCTCCGACCAGACCGGCCGGATCCGCCACATCGGCCCCGCGTACCCGCGCAGGGCCTCCTCGTCACGCCACCGGCTCACCACGAGCACCCGGTGGCCGTCCTCGGTCATCGAGCGCAGCAGTTCGCCGCCCAGGCAGCCGTCCGTCTGCCCGAGCTGTGGGAGCACCTGGGACATCAGCACGGCACAGAACTCCTCGACGTGCCCGGTCATGACCTGTCCGGCCCAGATCCTGATGATCACGGCCACCACCTCCCACCGAAACGCACGGAAGCCCACGGAAGCCCTTGGCCCCCATTATCGGCGCAAAGCCGCTGGTGGGGAGGGTTCCGGCGGGGCTTTCCCGGGCGGCGGGCGGGCGGTCGCGTGCCGGCGGAGGAGACGGCGCGTGCCGGCGGAGGAGACGTCGTGTGCCTGCGGCCGGAAGGCACCCGGCGGCCGGAGCAGAGCGCTCCGCTACATTCCCGGTATGACCAGCACACCGGAAACTGTCGCTCCGTCAACCACCGGCCCGGACAGGCCGGACAGTTCGGGCAGCCTGTTCGCCGCGCTCGGCGCGAACGCCGTACGGGACGCCGCCGGCCTGCGCGAGATCTACGAGCAGCCGGGCGACCACGCACGGCGCAAGCAGGTGGACCGGATCCACGACGTGGCGCGGCAGCTGATCGCCTGCTCGTCGCTGGTCTTCGTCGCCAGCGCGGACGCGGCAGGGCGGTGCGACGTGTCGCCGCGCGGCGGGCCGGCCGGGCTGGTGTCGGTCCTGGACGACCGGACGCTGGCCATCCCCGACGCCACCGGCAACAAGCGCCTGGACACCCTGCACAACGTCATCGAGACGGGGCAGGTCGGACTGATCTTCGTGGTCCCCGGCCGGGACACCACGCTGCGGGTCAACGGGCGGGCCTGCGTCTCCACCGACCCCCGGCTGCTGGAGCAGCTGACGGCGGTCGGCAAGCCGCCGCGCAGCGCGATCGTGGTCGCGGTCGAGGAGGTGTACGCGCACTGCCCGAAGGCGTTCCTGCGCAGTTCGGCGTGGAAGCCGGAGAACTGGCTCGCCAAGGACGCACAGCCCAGCTCCGCCCAGGTCACCCTCTCCCACCTGCGCGATCCCTCGCTGACCATCGAGATGATCGAGCAGACCGAGCGGGAGTCGCTGCTCTACCGCTACGAGTAGCGGGCAAGGGGCACCGAGCAGCCGCCACGCGCGGCCGCCACGAGTGGCCGTCCCGCGGGGGCGGTCGCTTGAATGGACGGATGGACTGCGTCTTCTGTGCGGTGGTGGCGGGCGACGAACCCGCGCACCGGGTGCTGGACGACGAGGCGGCGGTGGCCTTCCTGGACCGGCGGCCGCTCTTCCCCGGCCACGTGCTGGTCGTGCCGCGCGCCCACCACAGCACGCTGGCGGACCTGCCGGCGGCCGAGGTGGGCCCGTTCTTCCTGCGGGTGCAGCGGGTGGCCGCCGCCGTGGAGCGCGGGCTCGGTGCGGCGGGCAGCTTCGTCGCGACGAACAACCGGATCAGCCAGTCGGTGCCGCACCTGCACGTCCACGTGGTGCCGCGCAACCCGAAGGACGGGTTGCGCGGCTTCTTCTGGCCCCGGGGGAAGTACCCGGACGAGGCGGGCGCGGCGGCGGTCGCCGAGCGGCTGCGGGCGGCGCTCGCCGAGTCCGGGTGATCCCCCGCGGCCTCCCGGGTGTCAGCCCACGCGAACGTTGTCGAGCACCCAGTACCAGTTGTTGCTGCCGGCGTACCGGAAGCGCAGCCGCAGGCGGCTCGCGCCGGCCGGGACGGCCAGGTCCAGCCGCTGCCGGCCGTTGGTCTCCGCGGTGTAGCTCTTGACCAGGACGGGCGCGCCGCCGTCCCAGACGGCGAACACCTGGGCGGTCTGGCTGCCCTCCTGCTGGTAGTAGGTGGTGTACGCGACCGGGACGGTGCCCGGCCCGGTGACCGGGTACTCCGGGCTGACCAGGGTGGTGTCGTAGACGCCCTTGAAGGTCTTGTCGGCCCACTCGTCCGAGTCGGCGACGGCGAAGACGTTGCGGGAGCGGACGTTCAGCTCGCGGTACTGGTCGCGCTGGGTCCTGGTCCAGAACTCGTCGGTGGTGAAGGACCAGCCGCGCCACTCGGTGACGCCGCCGGTGCCCATCGCCGAGTTGTCGACCGACCAGCCGCCGGGCGGGGTGTGGGTGAAGCCGATGGTGCCGGTGGCGATGCCGGTCTCGTCCACCGGGCCGGTGAGCTGCGGGCGCAGCGCGTCGAAGGCGTCGGGGACGAGGCTGCCGATCGGGCTGCCGTCGAGGTTCCAGGCGGGGTCGACGGCGATGCCCAGGTGGGCGATGGCGGTGGGCGCGATGTCGACCATCCGGACGTCGTGGCGGACCGAACCGGCCGGGAGGCCGCCGCCGGCGGCGATCACGAAGGTCTGCCGCTCGTCCCAGGTGGAGCCGCCGTGGCCGCCGGCCGGGGTGTGCCCGTGGTCGGCGGTGACCATGATCAGCCAGTCCTCCTGCGCGTACGTGGCGCGGCCGCGGACGGCGGCGACGATCTGGCCGACCTGCGCGTCCACGCCGCGGATCGCGTCCAGGTAGGCCTGGCTGGCGGCACCGCTGGCGTGACCGGCGTGGTCCACGTTGTCGAGCTGGACGAAGACCGCGTCCGGGTCGCCGCCGCGGAGCCGGGCGACGGCGCGCGAGGTGGTGCCGGCGTCGTACTCGGCGGACGGCGTGGCGACGCGGGTGTCGACCCGGCCGGAGTAGACGGTGTCGGCGATCGGCGCCCAGGAGGCGACCACGTAGGTGGAGAGCGCGGGGGCGGCGGTCTCGATCCGGGTGAGGAAGTCGGGGTAGGCGGCGAAGGCGGGGGCGGTGAAGTCGTTGTCCCGGACGTTGTGCTTGTCGGGCCAGACGCCGGTGGCGATGGTGGACCAGCCGGGGCCGGAGGCGGTGGCGGCCATCGGGTTGGCGTAGAGGCTGCTGGCGGCGGTGAGGCCGCCGGCCATCAGGGCGTTGAGGTTGGCGGCGCCGGCGTCCTTGATGCGGTTGAGCATCGTGCCGTCCAGGCCGATGACCAGCACCTTCGGGGTGCGGGCGGCGTCGGCCGCGGTGGCGGGGCCCGTGGCGCTCGGGGCCGTGCCGGTGGTGGCGGCCGCCGCGGCGGTGCCGGCGAGCGGGGCGGCCGCGAGGACGGCGGCGGTGCCGAGGAGCAGGCTTCGGCGGGGAATTCCGGTGGTCACGTCGTCTCCTGATGCTGCGTCATGCGCGGGACGGGGGGCGAGGAGGAGCGGTGACCACGGTCGGAGCAGCGGGTGGACGGCGGACGCCCGGGCTTCGTCCCGGGCGTGAACAGCGCTGGAATTCGGTCCAGACCCGTTATCATTCAGTGATCAAACGGGTCCGCGCGGACGGCGCTGCGGTCTCGGGCCGGCGTCGGGGCGGGCGGTTCGGCCGGCGCCGGGGCGGGCGGTTCAGTCGGCTTCGGCGCCGGTGGTTCGGCCGGCTTCGGCGCCGGTGGCTCAGTCGGCTTCGAGGCGGGTGGTGAAGCTGAACCGGTCGCCGCGGTACAACGAACGCACCCGCTCCAGCGGGGTGCCGGACGCGTCACGGGTGAGCCGGTGCAGCAGCAGCATCGGCAGGGCGGGCGGGGTCCCGATCAGCAGCGCCTCACGCGGGGACGCGAGCACCGTCTCGATCCGCTCGTCCGCGACGCCGAACCCGATGCCCGCCTTCTCCTTCAGGAAGGCGTACAACGAGGAGCCCGGGTCGAACTCGACGTCCAGCGCCGGCACCCGGGCCACCGCCAGGTAGGTGCTCTCCAGGCCGACCCGCTCGCCGTCCGCGAGCAGCACCCGCTCCAGGTGCCAGACCTGCTCCCCCACCCCGATGCCCAACTGCCCGGCCAGCAGCGGGTCGGCGGCGAACCGCTCCAGCCCGATCAGGTTGCGGCCTGGCGTGCGGCCCTGACGGCGGACGCCCTCGGTGTAGCTGGCCAGCGACAGCGGCTGCTCCAGCTTGGGGCCGGCCACCACGGTGCTGCGGCCGCGCCGCCGGACCCGCCCCTGGATCAGCAGATCGCGCAGGGCCTGCCGGAGGGTCTCCCGGGCCACCTCGAAGCGGGCGGCGAGCTCGCGCTCGGTCGGCAGCACGCCGCCCTCGCCGAGCTCGTCGAGCAGCGCCTCCAGCCGGCCCTTGACCGCGTAGTACTTGGGCACCCGGCCGTGCTCGGGGATGCCCGAGCGGATCGGCGCGCCGAGGCCGGGCAGGGGGGCCGCGGGCCCGGGGCTTCCGTCCATCCGGCCATCCTCGCAGACTCCGCCGGGCGGTCGTTTCCGGCCGAATCGGCACGATCGGACCCGCCACCCCTTGACAGGTATAGACCATTCCGCTTGAGTCTCGGTCAGCCCGGTACCGGCCCGCACCCCCGGCCGGCCCGTCCCCACGGCGCACCCCCACACCACGGGGCCGGCCGCCTGGCCCCCTGCGCCCTGCCCCAGCCGGCTCCTGACTCCCTGCCCCCTGCCCCCTGCCCCCTGCTCCCTGCTCCCTCGCGGCCTTCCCTGCCCCGACGTACCCGCCTCCACGACCGTGCGGCCCCCACCGCACAAGGGGTGATCAAGTGTCCATGAAACGTCTGCTCGCACTGCTGTCCGCCGCGGCCACGGCCTTCGCGATCGCCGTGCTGCTGCCCGCCTCCGCCGCGAGCGCCGCCGCCTGCGCCGCGCCCTGGAACTCGGCCACCGCGTACACCGGCGGTGCGGCCGTCTCCTACACCGGCCACAACTGGTCCGCCAAGTGGTGGACCCAGAACGAGCCCCCGAGCACCGGCGGCTCCGGCGTCTGGGCCGACCAGGGCGCCTGCGGCGGCGGCCCGTCCAGCCCGACGCCCACGCCGACCCCGGGCGGCTGCCTCTACCCCGACTGGGTCGCCGGGCGCACGTACACCACCGGGAGCATCGTCCGCTACACCAACGGCGGGCTCTACCGGGCCACCCACGACAACCCGGGGTACGACCCGGTGATCAGCACCTGGTACTGGGAGCCGTACGCCTGCGGTCCGGCACCGACCGGCAGCCCCTCCCCGACCGGCAGCCCCTCTCCCGGCGGATTCCCGGTCGACCAGGCGCAGTTCGACCGGATGTTCCCGAACCGGAACCCCTTCTACACCTACCAGGGCCTGCTCGACGCGGTCGGCGCCTACCCCGCCTTCGCCACCACCGGCGGCGACACCGTCCGCCGGCAGGAGGCCGCCGCGTTCCTGGCCAACGTCAACCACGAGACCGGCGGCCTGGTGTACGTGGTCGAGCAGAACACCGCCAACTACCCGCACTACTGCGACGCCTCGCAGCCGTACGGGTGCCCGGCCGGCCAGGCCGCGTACTACGGGCGCGGCCCGATCCAGCTGAGCTGGAACTTCAACTACAAGGCGGCCGGCGACGCGCTCGGCATCGACCTGCTGCACAACCCCGGCCTGGTGCAGACCGATCCGGCCGTGGCCTGGAAGACCGCGCTCTGGTACTGGAACACCCAGACCGGCCCGGGCACCATGACGCCGCACAACGCCATGGTCAACGGGTACGGGTTCGGCGAGACGATCCGCAGCATCAACGGCTCCCTGGAGTGCAACGGCGGCAACCCCGCGCAGGTGCAGAGCCGGATCGACGCCTACCAGAACTTCACCCGGATCCTCGGCACCGTCCCGGGCGCGAACCTGGGCTGCTGACGCACCGCCAGGCCGGCCGACCGCCACCGCCGTACGCCCCGGTCGCTCCTCGATACCTCACGGGGAGCAACCGGGGCGTACCCCCGGTGGAGGAACGGCGGGGGTCCGGAATCATCGTCACGGCGGACGACCGCGCAGGCGGCCGCGACCTAGGCTCGCAGCCATGAACGACCTTGGCAGCCTTGTCCAGCAGACCGCCGACCGGCTCGCCGGCCAGCAGGTCGGCGTCGCGGTCGCCGGGCTGGCCGGCGGCGCGGTGGAGATCCGCGGCGCCGGGCGCACCGGCACCGGCCCGGACGCCGACGTGCCCGATGCGCACACCCTGTTCGAGATCGGCTCGGTGACGAAGGTCTTCACCTCGCTCGCGCTGGCCCGGCTGGTGCTGGCCGGCTCGGCCGCGCTGGACGAGCCGCTGGCCGACGTCCTGGCCGACGCGCTGCCGGCCGGCGTCACCGTCCCCGCGAAGGGCGGCACGCCGATCACCCTGCAGCACCTGGCCACCCACACCTCCGGGCTGCCGCGCCTGCCCGCCGGGATGCTGCTGCCGGCCCTGGTCGCCCCGAACAAGCCGGATCCGTACCGCCACTGCACCGGCGAGGCGCTGCTCGCCGGGCTCGCCCGCACCAGGCTGCGCGCCGAGCCCGGGCGCGGCTTCCGCTACTCCAACCTCGGCGCCGGGCTGCTCGGCCTGGCCCTCGCCCACCGGGCGGGCACCGGCTACGAGGAGCTGGTCACCCGGGAGGTCTGCGCACCGCTCGGGCTCGCCGACACGGTGATCACCGTCGACACCGAGCGGTCCGCCCGGCTCTCCCTCGGCCACACGCCCCGGCGCCGGGCCGTCCCCTTCTGGCACCTGGCCGACCTCGCGGGCGCGGGCGGACTCCGCTCCACCGCCGCCGACCTGGCGATACTCCTGCGGGCCCAGCTGGCGTCCGGTCCGGACGACGGCTCGCCGCTGGGGCCCGCCATCGCGCTCACCCGGGAGGTCGACCACCGCGTCAACCCGTTCGCCTGGGTACACCTCGGCTGGCTCGCCCACCGGCTGCACGCCCGGCAGGGCGGCCACCTGCAGATCTGGCACAACGGCGAGACCGGCGGCTTCCGCTCGTTCGTCGCCTTCGACCCGGAGAAGGACGTCGGCGTCATCGTCCTGGCCAACACCCGCCGCTCGGTCGACCCGGCGGGCATCGCCCTGCTGCGCGCCCTGCAGAACGGCTGAGGACCGGAACGAAGCCAGGAGCCCCGAGGAGGTCACCGAGCATCCGACACTAAGTTGGATTCCCAAACTCACTAAGCTCTAGTAAGTTTGGAAATCCAACCAACGCAGAGGAAGGCGGCCGCCATGCGTGACGCCGTGATCGTCGAAGCCGTCCGCACGCCGATCGGCAAGGGCAAGCCGGGAGGCGCGCTCTCCGCCGTCCACCCCGTGGAGCTGCTCGCCCACACCCTGAACACGCTCGTCACCCGCAGCGGCGTCGACCCGGCGCTGGTCGACGACGTGATCGGCGGCTGCGTCGACCAGGTCGGCGAGCAGGCCATGAACACCACCCGGTACGCCTGGCTGGCGGCCGGCCTGCCGGAGTCCGTCCCGGCGACCACCGTCGACCGGCAGTGCGGCTCCTCCCAGCAGGCCGTCCACTTCGCCGCCCAGGGCGTGATCGCGGGGGCGTACGACCTGGTGGTGGCGTGCGGGATCGAATCGATGAGCCGGGTGCCGATGTGGTCCAACGTGCCGCCGGGTGCGGATCCGTTCAGCGCCTCGGTCGCCGCCCGCTACCCCGGCGGGCTGGTCCCGCAGGGCATCAGCGCGGAGCTGATCGCCGCCAAGTGGTCCGTCTCGCGCGAGGCGATGGACGCCTTCGCCACCGGCTCGCACGCCAAGGCCGCGCACGCCCACGCCGCCGGGCTGTTCGAGGCCGAGCTGGCGCCGGTGACCACGCCCGCCGGCCTCGTCACCACGGACGAGTCGGTGCGCCCCGGCACCACCCCGGACGTCCTGGCCGGGCTGCGCCCGTCCTTCGCCGACCCCGGGTTCGCCGAGCGGTACCCGCAGATCGACTGGTCGGTGACGGCCGGCAACAGCAGCCCGATCAACGACGGCGCCTCGGCCGTCCTGATCACCAACAGCGAGACGGCGGCGCGGCTGGGCCTGCGCCCACTGGCCCGGCTGCACTCCTTCGCGGTGACCGGGTCGGACCCGCTGCTCATGCTCACCGGCGTCGTCCCCGCCACCGGGAAGGCGCTGCGGCGCGCCGGACTGTCCCTGGCGGACATCGACCTGTTCGAGGTCAACGAGGCGTTCGCGAGCGTGGTGCTGGCCTGGCTGCAGGAGACCGGCGCCGACCCGGCGAAGGTCAACGTCAACGGCGGCGCGATCGCGCTCGGCCACCCGCTCGGCGCGAGCGGGACCAGGCTGATGACCACCCTGGTGCACGCGATGCGCGAGCGCGGCGCGCGCTACGCGCTCCAGACCATGTGCGAGGCGGGCGGGCTGGCCAACGCCACCGTGCTGGAGGCGCTCGACTGACCCGCCCGGCCGCCCCGGCCTGCCCCGCCCCCGCCCGACCTGCCCCGGCCTGCCCCTACCGCGCCTCCGCCGCCGTTCCGACCGGCGTGAGCAGGCGGTGGGGGCGGGCCAGCGCGCGGGAGACGGCATCCGGGTGGACGTCGGGCGAGGCCCCCGGCCCGGGGCGCATCATCACCTCGCCCGGCGGGACGGCCGGACCGCCGCAGTGCGGGCAGGCGCCGGCCAGGTCGAGGTCGGTGCCGCAGGGCGCGTGCGAGAAGAGGCGCTTGGGCCCGCCGGGGGCGGCATGGCGGCCGCCCCAGCGGGCCAGCGCGTAGACCGGCGTCCACAGTTCCAGCCCGACCGCGGTGAGCAGGTAGCCGTGGCGCAGCGGCGCCTGCTGGTAGGGCTCCTTGCGCAGCACCCCGGCCGCGACCAGCGCGTTCAGCCGGGAGGTGAGGACCGCGCGCGGGATGCCGAGGTGGACCAGGAAGTCGTTGAAGCGCTGCACCCCGTAGAAGGCGTCGCGGACGATCAGCAGACTCCAGCGTTCGCCGACCACTTCGAGGGCACGGGCGAGGGAGCAGTCCTGCTGTTCGTAGTCCGTTCCGAGCGCCATGGGGGCCAGCGTAGTCCCCGCAGGATGCAGGTTCAATGAACAGACTGTAGCGGCTCTGCCGGGCCGGGGCCGGGACGGCGAGCAGACGGCGAGCGGGCGAGGAGCGGCCGGGGAGCCGGTCGGGAGCGGGCGGGCGGCACCGGTGGGGGGTGCGTGGGAAGATGGCAGAGCTGGTGGAAACGATCTCCGGGCGGTTCTCTGGCCATGGTGAACGAGCAGCGTGATGCCGGTGGGCCCGGGCGGCCGCGCCAGGGGGCGCCGGGCGAGGGGACGCCGGGCGAGGGGTCGCGTCAGGACGCCCTGCTGATGGTGCCGATCGCCACCGCGCTGATCGAGGCCGACGGGCGGATCCTGCACTGGAGCAACGACGCCGAGGCCCTGCTCGGCTACACCGCCGAGGAGGCCATCGGCGCCCGGGCCGCCCAGCTGCTGGCCTCGGACGACCAGCGGCCGGACGTGCTGGAGCTGTTCCAGGAGATCCTGGACGGCCGCGGCTGGTCGGGCGTGTTCCCGGTCCGGCACCGGGACGGGCACCACGTCAACCTGGAGTTCCGCACCCACCCGATCCTCGGCCCGGGCGGCAGCCCGCTGGTGCTCGCCGTGGCCTCCGACGTGACCACGCTGCGCCGGATCCAGGCGGACCTCGCCGTGCTCGACGGCTTCTTCACCCAGTCCCCCGTCGGCATGGGCGTGTTCGACACCCGGCTCGCCTTCGTCCGGCTCAACGACGCACTGGCCCGGGTCAACGGCCTGTCCGTCGAGCAGCACCTGGGCCACCGGCTCACCGAGCTGCTCCCCGGGATCAACGGCGAGGAGAGCGAGGCGGTGATGCGGCAGGTGCTGGAGAGCGGCGAGCCGGTGATCGACTCGCGCTCGCACGGCCGCACGCCGGGCGACCCGGAACGCGACCACGCCTGGTCGGCCTCGTACTTCCGGCTGGAGGACCCGGGCGGGGAGGTGCTCGGGGTGAGCTCGACGCTCATCGACATCACCGAGCGGTTCCGCGCGGACGCCCGGGCGGCCCGGGCGCAGGAGCGGCTGGCGCTGCTGGTCGACGCGACCGCGTCCATCGGCACCACGCTGGACCTGCGGCAGACGGCCCGCGAGCTGGCCGACGCGATGGTCCCGAGGGTCGCCGACATCAGCGGCGTGTTCGCGCTGGAGGCGCTGGTCGCCGGGCGCACCGTGAAGCCGCTCGACCCCGAGGCCGCGCACCTCGTGCGCCGGCTGGCGCTCGCCACCGACGACCCGCTGTACCCGGCCGAGGCGCTGCCGGTGGACACCGTCTACGAGCTGGCCCCCGACTCGCCCTACACGCGGGCCCTGGCGACCGGGCGGACGGTCGTGGTGCCGTCCTGGGAGCTGCCGCTGCTGAGCAAGGGGATCACCGAGAGCCGCCGCCAGGCGTACCTCGGCGACCGGCCGCGCTCGGTGCGGATCACCCCGCTGGTGGCCCGCGGCACCACGCTCGGCATGGTGGTGTACTCGCGGCGCGGCGAGCGGGAGTCCTTCGCCGAGGCGGACATCACCCTCGGCGACGAGCTGGCCTCGCGGGCGGCCGTGGCGATCGACAACGCCCGGCTCTACCTGCGCCAGCACCAGACCGTGCTCGCCCGGCAGCAGGCGCTGCGCGAGGCGAAGGCCGCGCAGGAGCGGCTGGCCCTGGTCAACTCCGCCTCGGCGCGGATCGGCACCACCCTCGACCTCGCCCAGACCGCCATGGAGTTGGCGCAGGTGGCCACGCCCCGGCTGGCCGACACGGTGGTGGTGGAGGTGCTGGACGACCTGGTGCGCGGCGAGCGCGAGGCCCGCCCGATGCCGGACGGCTCGGCCGTGCTGCGCCGGATGGCCTTCCACTCGGCGCAGGGCTCCACGCTGGAACCGATCGACCGGACCGCCGGGGTGCAGCGGTTCCGGCCCAACTCGCCCTACGCGTGGAGCCTGGCGAACCGCAAACCGGTGCTGGTGCCGCGGATGGACGCCGCCGGCATGGCCTGGTTCGCCGACGACCCGGTGCGCACCGCGGCCGTGCGGAAGCAGAACGTCCTCTCGTTCATGGTGGTGCCGCTGATCGCCCGGGGTTCCCCGGTCGGGGTGGCCGCCTTCTACCGGACGGTGGTGGAGCGCCCGTACGAGGACGACGACCTGGCCCTGGCCGGCGAGTTGGCGGTCCGGGCGGCGGTGTCGATCGACAATGCGCTGCTGTTCACCCGGGAGCGCGACGCGGCGGCCGCCCGCCAGCGGGCCCTGGACGAGGCGTGGGCGGCGCAGCAGCGGCTGTCGCTGCTCAACGAGGCCAGCACCCGGATCGGCACCACGCTCGATCTGCACCGCACCGCCGAGGAGTTGGTGGAGGTGGTGATCCCGCGCTTCGCGGACTTCGTCACCGTCGACCTGCGCGAGACGGTGCTCAGCGGCGAGGATCCCGGCGCGGTGCCGGACGACGGCTCGGTCCTGATGCGCGCCGTCGCCGTCGGCGAGACGAACGCGGAGGGGATGATGTCCGCCGCCGCGGACCAGGTCGGCGAGAACTCGCAGTCCGCGCAGGTGTACGCGGAGAGCCTGCGGACCGGCCGTTCGATCCTGGTGTCGGAGGTGGACGAGGCCGCGCTGCGGCGGATCGTGGCCTCGCCGGACCGGGTCCAGCCGGGGCTGGACGCCGGGGTGCACTCGTACCTGATGGTGCCGCTGCTGGCCCGCGGACTGGTGCTGGGCGGCGCGGAGTTCATCCGGATCCGCAACCCGGTGCCGTTCGGGCAGGCGGACCGGGCGCTGGCCGAGGAGCTGGCCGCCCGGACGGCCCTGGCGATGGACAACGGCCGGCTCTACCGGCGCGAGCGGGACACCGCGCTCACCCTGCAGCGCAGCCTGCTCCCGCAGGAGATCCACCGCACGCTGGGCCTGGAGATCGCCTACCGCTACCTGCCCAGCAGCGTGGTGAGCGAGGTCGGCGGCGACTGGTTCGACGTCGTGCCGCTCTCCTCGGGCCGGGTCGCCCTGGTGGTCGGCGACGTGATGGGCCACGGCATCCGCGCCGCCGCCACCATGGGCCAGCTCCGCACCGTCGCCCGCACGTTGATCACCCTGGAGCTGGACCCGGCGCGGGTGCTGCAGCGGCTTGACGAGGCCACCACGGCCATCGGCGAGGGCCAGTTCGCCACCTGCGTCTGCGTGGTGTACGACCCGGTGGAGCGGCACTGCAGCGCCGCCTGCGCGGGCCACCTGCCGCCGGTGGTGGCCGACACCGAGGGCCGGGCGCACCTGCTCGACCTCCCGCCGGGCGCCCCGCTGGGGGTCGGCGGCGTCACCTTCGAGAGCGTCGAGTTCACCCTCCCGGAGGAGGGCATCCTCGCGCTCTACACCGACGGCCTGGTCGAGCGCCGCAGCCGTGACCTCGACGAGGGCCTCGACCTGCTCTGCCGGACCATCGCCGACCGGCACCGTTCGCTGGAACAGACCTGTGACGCCGTCCTGGCCGAACTCACCGGCCGCACCAGCGAGGACGACATCGCGATCATCCTGGCGCAGGTCCGGCCGGCCGGCTCCGACCGGATCGCCACCCTCCCGCTCACCGGCGACCACGCGATGGTCGCGCACTCCCGCCGGTTCACCCGCGAGACGCTGGGCGACTGGGGGCTCGCCCCGCTCGCCGACTGGACCGAGCTGCTCACCAGCGAGCTGATCACCAACGCCCTGGTGCACGCCGGATCCCCCACCCAGCTGCGGCTGTTCTACAACCGGCTGCTGACCGTGGAGGTCGCCGACCGCGACACCGGGACGCCGCGGATGCGGCGCGCCCGGGAGGAGGACGAGGGCGGGCGCGGCATGCACCTGGTCAACGAGCTGGCGCACCGCTGGGGCAGCCGGCAGACCCGGGACGGCAAGGTGGTCTGGTTCGAGCTGGAGCTGCCGCCCGGTACGCCGGCCCGCTGAGCTCCGACGACAACCGGTGGTTGTCACCACCCCCCGACCGGTTGTTCGCCCGGGGACGGCCCGGGGGGATTGGCTTGCTCCCGGAAGGAACGACCGACCGGAACCAGAGGAGCAGACCATGGACCAGCTCGCCCCCCGCACCGTCGTGGAGCGCTACGTCACCGCCATCGCCGATGGCGACCTGCCGACCGCCGTGGCGTCCTTCGCGGAGCACGCCACCTGGTCGTACCCCGGCGACCTGCCGCTGTCGCGGGTCTGGGAGGGCCGCGCGGCGATCGTGGACGACTTCCTCGGCTCGGTGGGCACGCTGTTCGCCCCCGACAGCGCCCTGCGGGTGACGCTCACCGGCCTGCTGGCGGACGGTCCGCAGGTGGTCGCCGAGTGGACCGCCGAGGGGACCGCCGCCAACGGCGCCGCCTACCACAACCAGTGCCTGGGCATCTTCACCGTCGAGGACGGCCTGATCACCTCGGTGCGCGAGTACCTCGACACCCAGCACGCGGCCCGCACGCTGTTCGCCCCGGCCGCCGGCTGACCCCCGTCCCGTCGGCCTGCTCCTCCCGGCCGGACCGGCACTCTAACTCCCGCCCGGGAGCAGCAGGTTGACGTCACCGAACTCGTGCCAGAGGTAGCGGTGCCGGACGGCCTCGGCGTAGCAGCGTTCGAGCAGCGGGCGTCCGGCCACGGCGGCGAGCATCTGCAGGTGCGAGGCGCGCGGCTCGTGCCAGCCGGTGAGCAGGCCGTCCACGGCGCGGACGCCGCGCTCGGGGGTGATCACCAACTCGGTCCAGCCGTCGGCCTCGTGGACGGTGCCGTCCGGGGCCGCCGCGGACTCCAGGGCCCGGACCACGGTGGTGCCGACGGCGATCACCCGGCCGCCGCCGGAGCGGACGTGGCCGACCAGGCGGGCGGTGGCGGCCGGCACCCGGAACCGCTCGGCGTACGGCGCCTCGTGCGCCTCCGGGGAGGCGACGCCGGTGTGCAGGGTGACGGGTGCGACCAGCACCCCGCGGCCGGCCAGCCGCGCCACCACCCCGGCGGTGAACGGGCGTGCCGCACTGGGCATTTCACTACTGCCGGGAACGGTCGCGAAGACCGTCTGGTATGCGTCGAGCGGCCAGTCGCGGTCCACGTAGCCGTACCGGATCGCCTTCCCGTGCCGCTCCAGGTAGGCCGGCAGCGGAGCGGGCACGTCGAGCCGGGCGTACCAGAGGCGCGCGGTGAACGGCTCGACGAGGCCGGCCGAGGCTCCGCCCGGCAGCGCCACCCGCAGCCCCGGCCGGGCCGGGGACTCCTCCGGCGGGTAGTACGCGGCGGCCGCACCGGGAACCACGCGGCGCAACTCCACCAGGTGGGAGCCGCGTCGGTCCGGCCGCGCGGACGACAGGTGCAGCGCGACGGGGGTGCCGTCCGGCAGCCGGCCGGGCAGCGCGGCCGGCAGGGTGGCCGAGTTGTTGACCACCAGCAGGTCCCCGGGGCGCAGGACCTCCGGCAGCTCGGTGAAGCGGCGGTGCTCGACGGCGGCCGCGTCGCGCCGGCCGACCAGCATGCGCACGCCGTCCCGGGTGGCGCCGCGGGCCTCCGCCGGTGCGCGGGCGGAGAGTTCGGGCGGGACGGTGACGTCGATCCCCGGGTCGCCGAGTACGGTCATCGCGCGCCCGATGCGGCAGCGGCCGTCAGGTCGGCGGCGGCAGCGGGACCGGCGCCGGCCGGCAGGTCGGTGGCGCGGTAGCGGCCGGAGCTCGCCCGGTCCCGGACCAGGCCGAGCAGCAGCGGCGCCACCTCCCCGGGCAGCGGCACGCCCGCGAGGTCCTCGCCGGCCTGCGCGAGCATCGCGGTCCGCATGCTGCCCGGGTCGACCGCCCACACCCTCAACTCCGGCTCCTCCCGGGCCAGTACGGCGGAGGCCTGGTCCAGTGCGGCCTTGCTGGCGCCGTACCCGCCCCAGCCCCGGTAGGCCTCGACGGCCGCGTCCGAGCTGATGTTGAGGACGGCGCCGGCGCGGGCGCGCAGCTGCGGCAGGACGAGCTGGGTGAGGGCGATCGGCGCGAGGACGTTGACCTCGAAGGTCTCCAACAGACCCGGCAGCGGGAAGTCGGCCAGCCGGGGCAGCGGTTCGGCCCCGGCGGAGTCCGAGCCGTTGAGCGTCCCGGCGTTGTTGACCAGCAGCGCCGCCCCGCCGAGGGCGGCGGCGGCCTCGGCGAGGCGCTCGCGGTGCGCGTCGTCGACGACCGACCCGGCGAGGGCGGTCACCCCGGTGACGGCGGCCAGTTCGGCTTCGGCGGCGGAGAGTTCGGCCGCGTCGCGGGCGGTGATCACCAGCTGCCAGCCCTCGGCGGCCAGCGCCCGGGCGAGCGCCAGGCCCAGGCCGCGCGAGGCGCCGGTGACCAGGGCGACGGGCGGGTTTTCGTGCTGCGGTGCGTTCGTCATGCCACCACGATCGCCCCGCCCGCCGCCCGCCGGATCGGCCGCCGGTCCTGGGACCGGGTCCTCCGTTGGCCCTAGATCGATCGGCCGAGCGATCAGTCGGCCGGGCGATCAGTCGGCCGGGCCGCCCCCGGAGGCGGCCCAGGCCTCCGGGTCGGGCCAGGCGGCCAGGGTGCGGCGGCTCTCGAAGCGGCGCGGCTCCCCGGTCAGGGGGTCGGTGAACTCGACCACGGAGGCGAGCAGTTGCAGCGGCCGGCGGAAGTCGTCGGGGGCCGGCTCGGGGAGCAGGACGGGGTACACCGGGTCACCGAGGATGGGCAGGCCGAGGCCGCTCATGTGCAGGCGCAGCTGGTGCGTTCGTCCGCTGTGCGGCAGCAGCCGGTAGTGGCCGAGGCCGTCGCGGTGGCCGAGCAGCTCGACCCGGCTCTCGCTGTTCGGCGGGGCGTCGAGTTCGCGGGCCGCGATCACGCCGCGTTCCTTGACGATGTGGCTGCGCACCGTGCGCGGCAGCGCGACCGCCGGGTCGTACGGCGCGACGGCCCGGTACTCCTTGCGGACCAGCCGGTCGCGGAAGAGCGTCTGGTAGGCGCCGCGGTCCTCGGGGCGGACCACGAACATCGCCAGGCCCGCGGTCAGCCGGTCCAGCCGGTGGGCCGGGCTGAGGGCGGGAAGGTCCAGCGAGTGGCGCAGCCGGGAGAGCGCCGTCTCGACGACGTGCCGGCCGCGCGGGGTGGTGGCCAGGAAGTGCGGCTTGTCGACCACCACCAGGTGCTCGTCCCGGTGCAGCACGGCCACCTCGAACGGGACCGGCACCTCGGCCCGCAGCTCGCGGTGGAGCCAGAGGTGCGCGCCCGGGCGGAACGGTTCGTCCGGCCCGATCGGACCGTTCTCGCCGACGATCTCGCGCCCGTGCAGCAGCGCGTCGATCCGCTCCGGGGCGACGGTGGGCAGCCGGTCGGCCAGGTACCCGCGGACCGTCGGCCACGGGCCCTCCGGGGGCAGCCGCAGGTGGACCGGGTCCACCCCGAGGCGCTGCGGGAGGGGGGCGGGCGGCACCTTGCTCTTGCGTCTCATCTCGCCGCCAGCCTATCCGGAACCGGCACGGGCACCGCCGGGCGCCGTCCCCGGCCGCGCACCGCCGGGCACCGCCCCCGGCCGGGCGGCCGCGGCTCCGACGTGCCGGGGCACGGGGCGGCGGTGGAGAGTGGATGGTGAGGCCCTCGCCGACGTGGGCCGCCGCCGCCCCCCGCTGGAGGTGTCCGCGTGACCGCCGACGGACCGCAGGACGCGGTGCCGCCGCTGCACCTGCCGCGGCGGACCAGGGTGCTGCTCGGCTGCGCGTACCTGCTGCTGGTCGGGGCCGTGGTGGCCGACCTGGTGACCGGGCCGGGGACGACCCTCTCCCCCGTCCTCGCGGTGGCACCGGTGCTGGCCGGGGCGACCACCCGCCGGGCCCGGGTGCCGCTGATCACGGGGCTGGTCGCGATGGCGGCCGTGGGGCTGCTGGAGATCACCAACCACGGCCTGCCCTCCTCCGTCCACATCATCGCGCTGATCACCGTGCTCGCCGCGACGCTGGCCAGCACCGCGAACGTGGTCCTGGTGGCGGCCAGGGAGCGCGAGCTGTTCCAGGTCAGGACGGTGGCCGAGGCGGCGCAGCGGGCCCTGCTGCGGCCGCCGCCGGAGCGGCTCGGGCCGGTGCGGGTGGCGGTGCGGTACGTCGCGGCGGCGGCGGAGGCGAGGATCGGCGGGGACCTCTACGAGGTGGCGGAGAGCCCGTACGGGGTGCGGATCCTGCTGGGGGACGTGCAGGGCCACGGGCTGCCGGCGGTGGAGACGGCGGCGGACGTGCTGGGGGTGTTCCGGGAGGCGGCGCGGACCGAGCCGGACCTCGCCCGGGTGGCCGAGCGGCTGGACTCGGCGCTGGCCGGCCGCCCGGTGAACGAGCGCTGGGTCACCGCGCTGCTGCTGGAGGCCGACCGGGGCGGCGGGCGGGCGGACTTCGTCAACTGCGGCCACCCCCACCCGCTGCTGCGCCGCGCGGGCCGGGTGCGCGAGCTGGCACCGCCGCGGCACGCCCCGCCGCTGGGGATGCTCGGCCTGGTCGGCGGGCGGTACCAGGCGGGCGGCCTGGAGCCCCGCCCGGGCGACCTGCTGCTGCTCTACACGGACGGCGTCTCGGAGGCCCGGGACGAGGAGGGGCGGTTCTTCCCGCTGTCCGAGCGCCTCGCCGCCCTCCCCACCGGCGGCCCCGAGGACGTGCTGGACGAGCTGCTGGCCGACGTCCGCCACTGGGTGGGCAGCGCCGGCCTGGCCGACGACGCGGCGCTGCTGGCCGTGCGCTGGGAACGCTGAGCACGGGCGACGCCGGGCACGGGGAACGCCGGGCACGGCGCACGGCCGCCGGAAGTCGGAACCGGCACCGGCACCGGCACCGTTGTCAGTGCCGTGTGCCAGGCTCTGTGCCGGCGGCCGGCAAGCAGCCTGCCGCACCGGAACCGAGGGGACAGTGCGATGGGGACCAAGGCGAGCGGCGCGTTCGAGGTGACCGCGTTCGAACCGGAGGAGACGGACGAGCAGCCGGGGGCGACGCTCGGGCGCGTACGCCTCACCAAGGAGTTCACGGGCGGCCTGACCGGCGGCAGCGTGGTGCGGATGCTCTCCGTGCTGGACGGCGCGGGCGGCCCGGCGGCGTACGTCGCCGTCGAGCACTTCACCGGCGAGCTGGACGGGCGGAAGGGCTCGTTCGTGCTCCAGCACGCGGCGCCGGGCAGCCGGGGCGAGCGGCTGGCGATCCGGGTGGTCGCGGGCACCGGGGCGGGCGAGCTGGCGGGGATCACCGGCACGTTCGAGCTGACCGTGGACGAGGCGGGCCGGCACACCTACACCCTGGACTACGAGCTGGGCTGAGCCGACCGGGGTCCGGACGGCCGGACCGTCCGCGCGGCACCGGGGCGGCCCGGCCCGCCGCTGCCACGATGATGCGATCAACGTGCACGACCCGATCACGGGGGTGGCGGATGGACCGGGAGCCGGCCCACGGGGTCGACCGGGTGGTCGGGCGGCTGCGCGGGATCGGCCGCGGCCTGCCGCCGGCCGACGGCGTCGCGGTGTTCAACCGGATGTACCTGACCGTGACGGAGGCGGTGCGCGACCGCCTGTCCGGCGGGCCGCCGTACTTCGCCGACCCGGCCGCGATGGCCGAGCTGGACGTGGTGTTCGCCGGGCGGTACCTGCTGGCCGTGGACGCCGCCGCGGCGGGGTACCGGCCGCCGGACTGCTGGCGGCCGCTGTTCGAGCTGCGCGCGCACCCGGGGGTGCACCCGCTGCAGTTCGCGCTGGCCGGGATGAACGCGCACATCCTGCACGACCTGCCGCTGGCCGTGGTCGACACCTGCCGCCGGCTCGGCCGTCCGCCGGAGCGGCTGGCCGGCGACTACCACCGGATCAACGGCCTGCTGGCCGCGGTGGAGACGGCCGTCCGGGAGCAGCTGATGCCCGGGCCGGCTGGGTGCTCGGCACCGGCGACTTCGGCCGCGGGCTGCCCGGGAACCTCCGGTTCGCCGTGGGCGACGGCGCCACCACCGTGGAG
>NZ_JBEYVJ010000131.1:0-19598 GCF_040643935.1 Kitasatospora sp. NPDC047058
CCCGCACCGTTTCGGCGGTGCGGGCCCTCTTCATGTTCTGGTGAGGAATCGCGGTGAGCGACGCAGAGCGTCACTTTGGCGATCCTATCTGTCATGTCAAGCCGGTGCTCACGGGGTGGGGTTGGTGGGCCCGCTAGACCCCGCGAGGTGTCCTGTACCGGGTCTCGCCAGGCGCAGCAGGGTTCTTGTCCTGTCGAGGTGCTCGGGATCGACCCTGTCCGTCTGCGATGGGCCGGATCGAGAACCGGATCGAGAACCGGGGCTCGTCTGGTCGGCCGCTTTGCGTGCCTGGTGACGATCCTACCCGGGCTGTCAAGTGGGGTCGCGGTTCTCGATCCGGTTCTCGATCCGGCCCCCAAGAACGAGAACTACGAGAACCGTGCAGGTCAGAGCGTTCCAGTCCCGGAGCGCCCGCCCACGTCGGCGGGGGTCAAAGGGCCTCTGACCTGCACCGTTCTCGTTCTTTTGGACTCTCTCGGGACCTGCGCGATTCTCAGGCCTCTGACCTGCATGGTTCTCGTAGTTCTCGTAGTTCTCGTTCCTTTTGCATGTGTGTGAGAGAGAAACTTGGCGGGGTCAAGGTCAGGGTCGGCTCACCCTCTCCACAGCGGACGCGGGGAGGGGGTGGCCGGGCCCGGGTGTCTACGGCCCGTCACCTTTGCCGGGCAGCACGAAGGGCCCGGAGCGGAGTGCTTCGGACCCTTCGGCGGGGTAGTCGGTTCTGGTCCGGGGTGCCGTGGCGCGGGGGCCAGCATGCGGCTGGGTTTGCGGACAGGGGTGGTGTCGGCAGGTGTAGTGCCGCTCAGACCTGCCCGAACGTCGTCAGCCGCCGATAGGCTGGCGGGCTATGGCCGTTGAGTACACCGACAATCCTGCGGGCCGGCTGAGGTCCCTCCTCCTCGCTCTGCACGACCGCGTCCAGCGCGAGGGCGACAAGCCCGCGTGGGAGTGCTGGGCTTGGTTGCTGGCTCCTGACGCACCGCCTTCCAGCCCCGGGCCCTGGACCCGGTTCGCGGCTGTCCTGCAGTTGCCCGGCCAGATCCGTGAGGCGGTGGCAAGTCTGGACTTGGATGAGGAGGACAAGGAGCACCTCATCGAGCATCTCGACAAGATCGAGAATGCCCTGGCTGCGAGCACCACGACGGGTCACAGCATGACTCATGTCCTCTCGATCTTCGCTCCGGCTGCGGATGTTCCAGGAAGCGCTGCGATCCAGAGCCTGCTCACGTGCTCCAGGGCGTTGCACCGCCACTGTCCTGAACGCGAGGCGTCCGAGGAGGCTCTGCAGCGCATCAGTGAAGCGGTGACACAGCTGATGGAGGAGATCCTCGAATCGGCTGTCGACGCCGACATCAAGCGCCTGCTGCTGGCCCACCTGAGGTCGGTCCTGGAGGCTGTCCAGAACGCACGGGTAACCGGTCAGGCACCGATCGAGGAAGCTACCGACGCGATGCTCGGCGCCATCGCCAGGCGCCCCAGTGTGGTGGCCCGCCTGCAGAGCCTCGGACTCCTGTCGAGGATCAAGACGACCATCGACACGGTGAACGCGGTGCTCGCGATGGAACAGGAAGGCAACCGACTTATCCACAAGGTGATGGAGATGCTCGGGGGCTGACTCGGCGAGGACCCCCGATGACGACCGCGACGGCTGTCCCGTCGCGCCGGAGGAGGGACAGACCACGCCCCGCTGAGACGGAGGAGGGCTGCGAGCTCCTGGTGCTCGGAGCCCTCCGTGATGCTCCTAGGTTCCGGGATTGCGGTACTGCGGACCTGCCAGGTCAGGCCTGAGGGCCGGCCTCGCGCTGGAGGCGCTTGCGGACGCGGTCTGTGAAGGCGGTGTCGTGGTAGGCCTCGGCGAGCATGGCCTTGATGACGGGGGTGGCCTTGACGTCGGAATCGAAGGCCTGAAGGAGCCAGGTGCGCATTTGGCGGTGCTCGTCCGGTGTCATCTCCAGGCTCATCTTCCGCAGATGGCCTCGCCGTCCTGCACCCGCTGGCTTGCGGGAGTCCGACGTGGCCACCACCTCGGTGGCCGGGGCGGGCGGCTTCTCGGTGTGGCCGACGGGGGCGGTCTGGGGCGGGGCCGGAGGAGGCGCAGCGTCAGCGGCTGACGGTCCGCCGCCGAGAGTGCGAGCTGCCTTTCCGCGGGCGAGGGCAGCGGCCTTGGATGCGGCGCCGGCGTTCGGCTTGGTCGTCACTTCTTGACCTCTTCGAGGAGTTCGGTGGCCAGGAGGTCCATCGGGCTGCCGTCGACCAGACGGACGGGCTTTCCGAAGGACTGGGCGTAGCCGTCCTGGGCGTCGCTGAGCGGGATCATCGTCTCCAGCACGTGGTAGCCAGCGGCGGTGAGGGCCTCGCGGGTGTCGCGGTGGGACCGTGCCGCGCGGTTGACCATGGTCAGGACGATGACCAGGCGGGGGACGTTGGCGGCACCGACGGCTTCGAGGTGTTCCATGGCGGCGAAGATGCTGCCCGAGCGCTCCAGCTCTATGTCGGTCGGCTTCATGAACCAGGCGGCGACGTCGACGGAGGCAAGAACGGAGAAGTGCGGGCCGCCAGCGGTCCGCTTCCAGGCGTCGGTGTCGATAGCGAGCAGTCCGCCGGCCGGGGTGAGCTTGCGGGACTCCTCACGGAGCCGGTTGTGTGGGATCGGCGGGTAGACGGTGCCGCCCAGGTTCTCGGCGCGGGCCCAGGTGAGGAGCGAGCCGACCTCGTTGTCACCGGGGACGTCCTGGTCGGCTGCGGCGACGTGTACGCCGCGGTCGGACCAGTGCGCGAGCAGATGCCCGAGCGTGGTGGATTTGCTGGTGCCGCCCTTGCCGAGGATGCCGATGCGTCGGCCCTCAGCTGGCAGCCGGGGTGTGGGAATCATGCCGGTCACGCTACCGGGACCGAGGAGTCCCGGGACTGCGCAATGCCGTGGTCCACCGCGGACAGGTCCGGGCCGTAGAGGTTTGCAGCCGCGGTCGACCACCACCACGATGTCGGCGCCGTTGAGGGTGTCGAGGGCCCAGTTGGCGCTGCGCGCCAAGTCGGTAAGGCAGGGACGCGGGGAGCGAACTGCGGGTGCTGCGGGCGAGTCAACGGGCGAAGGCCTGGGGGCCCACTTCGTGCTGCCCTGGGTGTACTGCTGGTCGATCGGCTTGGGCATCCCCAACTCGGCAGCCGGGCTGCGCCACTCCTCTCGGGAGATGCCGAACGGCTTCTGCAACCGGAGTGGCTGTTAGAAGCGGTCTCCGGCCATCGCGGCCCCCGCCTGCGCCTGAACCGCCCCAACTTCGGGGCAAGATACCCGGCGACGCACCAATGGCGTGGGACCCTCGTCAGACAAGGGTCCACACCATTTGGAGCACGCTATTGGGAAAGATCAGAACCCGACACCTCGACCACGACTGTGATCTTCTTGCTCTTGATGGCAGGGTATCGCGAGGCCTTTCGCCGCCGACTTGGGATTTGCGCGCCCTGTGCGCGATTGACCATTACACCGATCCACAGGCGGCGGATGAACCAGCCGGTCTGCAGGGCGATCAGGACCAGGTGTGTGATCTGAATAGCAGCATTGATATTCATCGGAGTCTCCTGAGCTAGAGAGGGATATTCCCCTCAGCCCAGGCCAGTACGTGGCGGGTCATGCACACCTCCTCTCTCCTATTTGGCCTCCGATTCGGGGCCAGATAGCGGTCTTCTATCAGACCCGTCCGCCTATCTACGGCGGGTCAAATCGCCACCTCATTCGGGAACCTTTCGGGTGAATTTTTCCGAGGGTCATCAAGATGAGCCACCGCAAAGGGTGGCCATATGTCCCTGCGTGGAACGACCCGCATTCGGGCCGTGATGCCAGGGTGCATGATCAACGGAGCATCGCCAAGCAAATCTCGAACGGATTTCCGCGAGAACTGGATCACTCTACGAAGAGGCCATCACTTATACCTTCACAAAAAAGGGCCGACTCGCCCTGGTCTCCAAATTCGATGGCCATGCGGCCAAGGAGCATTACAAACGTAATTTCAGCTTTATTCGTAGGATGAATTCCGGGGCCGGAATCCCGCAGTTCCGGGACCCCGCAACCCAACGCGGGAAGGAGGCAGCCACTACTCCGGAACCGAGGAGTCCCGCACGAAGACGGACCAAGCCGCAGGTAGCTGCGCTACAGTTCCCGCCGAGGGCTGGACGCGCACCGCCCGAGCCACTGCCACCGGCGCCCACGCCGCCAGGTGACGTCGATGGCCAAGGTCTCCCGGGACCCGCGAGCACCGACTTCTCTTCCCTTCACCCGGTCGTCCTTCACCCGGTGGGGAGCGTGGGCCGCCGCCGGATGCGGAGTTGACCGTGACCAAGCGCCAGACCACCGCCAGCAAGCGCGCCCGCGCCCTCGCCGACCAGGCCCAAATCCGCTACGCCGACGCGCTGCGCACCGTCCGCGCGAACGCCGCCGGCCTCACGGTGGGCATGCTCCTGCTGGAGTGCTCCACCCAGCCCGACTACCGGGGGCCGTGCTGGCCCGAGGGCTCCGGCTGGGACTGCCGCGAGTGCGAGGCGTGCGCCCCGCCCGCCCGGTTCTTCTCGCAGCTGCTCGGCACCCCCGTCCCCTACGACAGCGTGCTCCAGCTAGTCGGCGCGCTCGCCAGCGGCCCTCACCGCGCCGGCCTGGGCGACGACTTGGTCATCGAGGAACTGGCACCCGGCCACGAAGTGCGGGTACGCGCCGGTGGGCGGCGCTTCGAGATCGGCCTGAGCCAGGGAGACGTCTGGGAGCTGTGCGCCGCCACGGGCTGCGGATGGCACCTGGAGTTCAACGGGCAGTGCCGGTGGCACATCGCCTTCGACAACGCCCGCCAGGCGCTGCGGGAGGTTCGGTCCTGGGCGTACGGCATCTGCGAGGAACGCCTGTGGAGCTTCGGGACGGAGGAGCACCTTATCCGGGCCGCGCTCGCGGCCGAAGCGGACGAGGCTGAGCTGATCCGGACAATCGCCGAGGGCGTGAACCTGGACGTGGAGGACCCGGGCGCCCGCCCGGACGAGGAGTTGCAGGAGATCCTCCGCTCGATCGCCTTCGAGCACGAGCGCCTGGGGCCCGTCGTGCGGGGCCAGCGCCGCAGGCTCGACCGTGAGGGACTGCGCGGCGGTCCCGGGACTGCGCAATGCCGCCAAAACCCGACTCCCGGGTAAGGCGGACGAGGGGAGGGGGATCAGCCGATCGTGGTTGCGCTACAGTTCCGGCGAGGGCTGGACGCGCACCGCCCGCGCCACTGTTACCTGCGCCCACGCCGCACTGGTGACGCCGATGGCCAAGGTCATACGTGACCCGCGAAGAGATCACTTCTGCCGTCCGGTCATTCCCGTCGGCGGGTGGGCGTGGGGCAGCCGCCGGATGCGGAGCAGACGTGACCAAGCGACACACCACCCGTAGCCAGAAGGCCCGTGTCCTGCAAGACAGCAGCGGCATGCCCTACACGCAGGTCCTGCGCACCCTCGACACGGAGCAACCGGCCGAGCAAAGGCTGACTCTGGGCATGCTGGTGGCCGAGTGTGCCACCCGGCCGAGCCTGCAAGACTCGTGCGGTTGCGGGGAGTACGAAGGCTGCGAGGAGTGTGAGGGCGGCGGGACCGGCCCGGAGCGCTACGTCTCCGCCTTGCTGGGCGGCGTGACGGTGACGCGGTACAGCGTCCTCAAGCTGGCAGGCGCGGTGGGCAACCGCTGGGGAGCCAACCTGGAGGAGCAGGTGGTGGTCGAGCGCCTCAGCGAGGGCGGCATCGTGACGGTACGGGTCGGCGGCCGGCGCTTCCTGGTCTCCGTGTCCCAGGCCGATCTTCTGGAACTGTGCGGCGGTCCTGGATGCCTCTTCGGACGTCCCGGCGGGTTGCCCCTGTGCGCGCGGCACCTGGCCCAGGAGGGAGCGGAAGCGGTCCTGGACCTGGCGCGCGAGTGGGCCTTCGGTCAGTGCGGCGTGGAGCACAGGAACGATCAGCTGGAGCGGTACTTCCTGCGAGCGGCCCGGATGGCCGGCATCCCGCGGGAACAGGTCGCCCGGGTGATCGCCGAGGGACGCAACCGGGATCCCGAAGGGCCGGAGGGAATGGGCTGGGACGACGAAGCAGCCGAAGCCCGCGCGGAGATCGAAGCCGATGTCCAGCGGCTTGTTGGCATGGAGTTGCCGGAGTACGGACACCCCGCGGTGCCGTGATCCGGCAGGTCTGGATTCTGGAGCCGGTACGGGTTGGGGGCGAGCGGCCCTGCTGTGAGGGACTGCGCAGTTCCGGGACTGCGTAGTCCCGGCGGTCCGGTCATGCTGGCGTGGCGGTGGTGAGCGGCTTGCCGTAGGTCCAGCGCAGACAGGAGTTCACCTCTAACAGCTGGCTGTGGTGGGGGTGGAGGGTGGGCGGCTCCTCCCAGTCGTCGGCGGCCGAGTGCGGACGCGGGGGAGGGGTCGCCCGCCCCGCTATCCCGGGACTGCGAAGAGAGGGGGGATGCCTATGGTTCGGCTACCACCCCGGATGGCAGCAGTCCCGGAATCCCGGGACTGCGCAGATAGCCCGCGACCTGCGGCGCAGCCTCGGTCTGTGTGTCGTATTCGACACATGGTCAGTCTCTGTGCTCCACTGGCGCCATGACGCTTCCACGGCTGACCAAGCCGACCATGGGGGTGCTGGACGTCCTGCTCGCTGCCGATGACGACGACCCCGCCTGGGGTCTGCGTATCTGCATCGAGGCCGACCTGGGCTCCGGCACCGTGTATCCGATCCTCGAACGCCTCACCGACCTCGGCTGGCTCGAAGCCTGGGCCGAGACCGCCCCGCACCCCGGCCGCCCCGCACGCCGCTACTACAAGCTCACATCCACCGGTCGCCGCCAGGCCCTGGACGCGCTCCAGGCCCGCGCCGCGCGTCGGCGCCGGCCCCTCGTTCTCGGAACACTCCTCGGCGGTCCGGCGTGACACTCGACCTGGGCACCAGCGGCGCCCGCCAGCGCGTGGCCGACCTCATGATCAAGCTGTGGACCACCTCAGTCGTAATCCGTCGGCGGCAGGCACGGATGAACAGCCGACTGCGGGTGGTACGGCCTGATCTCTCAGGTGCGCTGCGCGGCGCAACGCGTTTGGATCGGAGTCTCTACGACTTACTGCGGGAAGATCCCCGAGCCCGGGGGATCCTTCAACAGCACATGCCCGCGATCGCCGTCACCCACGCGCGCCTGCGGCGGGTCTCTCAGCAGTGGACAGACTTGAAGAGGGACCTCGAAGCAGAGTTCGGCGAGCGCGCCGTCGCAGACCTCATCGACAGCGTGGCTGAAGAGACAAAACAGGCTGCGCTGCTCGTACAACTGCGGGGGCCTCGTCAGCGCGAGCTCCGCATGGGGAGGCCAACACGGCGCCTCACCAGGCTCGCAGGGTGGGTGGCCGGCCCCCAGCACTCCCACCTGAGCGGCGCCTGGCTGGCCGACTTGGCCGGCGACCCGGACTCCGGCCTTACCCTCACGGGCCGCGGGCGGCTGGCACTCGCCGCAGGGTTCGTCGTCGCAGCCCTGCGACTACGTCTGCGGGACGCAACACGGCGACTGTGGTGCCCGGTCGACTGGCTGATCGCCACCGACTCCCGGGTCCACACCGCCATCACCATGCTGGTCGGCACCCTGGCCATCTACATCCGCATCACCGGCGGGCTAGCCGAACTTCTCGGCAACGGAATCCAGACCTGCGCCGTCGCCGGCGCCAGCCTCTACGCCCTCAGCCGCTGGCTACGCCGCATCCGCGGCATCGAGTTGGCATCCCGGCCACCAGGAGAGCAGGAGTGAGGACAGAGCACCTCAGGATCCGACCCCCGACGGGCGGTACCGGATGAGGCATAGAAGCGGGCCAATGGCTGTTCCGGCCTGGGCCCAGGAAGAAGTAGACGAGCTGTACCGGCTCCGCTGCCACCATGCAGATGCATTCTTCAGGAGCTGCCTAGAGCTCCGCGAGGCAGTGAGGGCTGCCGAACCCGAGCTGTACGCCAGCCTTGCCGACCGCTACAGCCCCGATGAGGCATATCTTCACGCGTTGGCGATGGACTTGACGCTGGCACCGCGCGTGGAGAAGTACATCCTCGCCCAGCGAACCGCAGTCAGGGCCCTGAGCGAGGCCGTCGCTCGCTACACCGATGCCTGCACCGATGCACACCAGACACAGGAGGATGCAACAGTCGGCGTGCCAGATCTGCTGCTCCGCACGGCCGCAGCCCTGGCGGGCCACCGCCGCCGCTATCTGCACGAGGCGTGGATGGCGGACCTGGCAGAAGACCCAGTGTCCGGCGCCAAACTCCCGCCATGGCGCCGCAGAGCCGTGGCGGGTGGCTTCCTGATAGCCGCCCTCCAGCTCCGGCTCCACGACAGCCTCGGTCTGATGTGGCGGCCGGTCGACTGGATTCTCGCCAGCACCTCCCGTATCGCCACCACGATCACGGCGGCCACCGGATCACTGGCCGTCTACATCAACTTCACCGACGGCATGCACGAGCTGCTGACCACCGGCGTGCCGACCTGCACCGCCACCGCCCTGTCCTTGTCGGCCGTCGCCTGGTGGCTGCGCCGTGTTCGTGCGGTCGAGCTCACGGACCGCGAACGGCACCGCGAGAACCCCGACTCGGGGCAGTGATCACAGCCCGAGCAGCCGGCCTCACGCCCCGGGCTTCTGGGGGCAGTCGTCGGCCGGCGCCCACAGGCAGGTCGCGGCGCGGCCGTGGCAGTGCGGGCAGACGGCCTCCACCGTGGTGAGCGGCCTGCCGTACGTCCAGCGCAGGCAGGAGTTCACTGCGAACAGCCGGCTGTGATGGGGGTGGTGGTGGAGGGTGGGCAGCTGCTCCCAGCGGTCGGCGGCCGAAGTGGCGGCGGGGTGGAGGGTGAGCCAGTGCCGCAGCGGCTCGGCTTCCCGGCCACCGTCGGCGATGCCGGGCGTGCCGAGCTTCTGGGCGACGTGGGTGAGCCAGGCCTGCTCGTCGGAGCGGCGACTTCCCCGTTGCTGCTCCCAGCGGTCCATGGCCTCGGCGAGCTGGAGCGCCTCGGGGTAGACGACGGCCGGAGCGGCCCGGCGGCGGTGGCGGGCGAAGCCGAGGGCGTCCTCTCGTGTCCGCCAGGTGTCGTGGGCGACCTGGCGGCTGACCCACCACCAGAGGGTGACCTGGTGCGCGTCGGCGACCAGGGCGTCGCCGGCGTAGCCGAGCCGGTCGAAGAGGGCGCGGTGGCGGGCCAGGGCGCGGCCGAGGTCGGGCAGCGGGGTGGTGTCGATGAGGTAGCCGTCGTCGTCGCCGGCCAGCCAGCGCCGCCCGCAGGGGCAGGGGAGCCAGCGGTGACCGGGGGCCTCCAGCCAGGCACCTTCTTCCATGCACAGCGGGCAGGCCGGTAGCGGGGCCTGGCCCGGCTCGTCGGTCCACGGGTCGAGGCGGACGGCGGCCACCTGGCCGTCCAGGAGGCGGCCGGGACAGGCGCCGGGCAGGACGGGCTGGAGTTCGTCCGTGGTGCGGCCGGTGAGGCGAGCAAGGCGCTCCAGCGCGGCAGCGGTGAGGCGGGCCTCCAGCTTCTGCGGCTGCGGGCCGGCCGGGAAGTTCGCGCGTCCGGCGTGAAGAGCCTTCAGCAGCCGGGCGGTGTCGAGGCCGTTGGCGGCGGCGGTGCGGACGGTGAAGGACAGCAGGGTCTCGCCATCGATCAGCGGGACCTGGAGAGGCAGGTCGGCCGGTCGCAGCGGCTGGCTGCTCGTACGGCTCCGCAGGGCCGGGGCGGGAGTGCGCTGGGTCATGCCCAGACCTTGGCACACCTCACGGACGGCGGCGGTCCGCGACTGCCGGCACCTGGACTCGCCTCCTGTCCGGCGCGGGCGACGGGCCTCATCCGCCAAACCGGACGACCGAATCCGACCACTGCTGAACGTAACCGACCAAACACTTTCTGTCAGAAATTTTCTGCACGTTTTGCCATCGCCGTTCGCTTCATAGGTGGAGGCGCATGCCTCCGGCGCCGTTCTTGGGGGTCGGCGGCGCCTCCTCACATCAGCCTTCTTTGGGGAGGGAACGTGGACCAGGACAGTGCTGCGCAGCTGGTGACGGCAGCCGTGGCGACGAGAGTGTTCGCCTGTGACGGCGTCCGCCTGCTGCGCCGGGTTCTGTCCGTCGGCGTACGGATCGGGATCGCCGACCTGGCGGCCCGGGCCGGCCGGGGCGCTGCGGCGTCGAAGAGTACCGCGGGGGAGGGGCGGTGACCCAGGCCGATGCCGACCCGGAGGGCGGGGCGGTTGACTTCACCGTGACCAGGAGTGGGCAGCAATTGCCGTACGAGGCGTGGCCGCCGGCCTGGCAGAGCACGTTCTGGGCGTTCCACCGGCAGGTCCGCACCCGTTACCTGGAATGGGCGTACCTGCAGTTGGGGTCGGACGCCGACGCCGAAGATGCGGTTGACGCCACGTTCGACAGCCTGACCGACAAGTGGGGCCAGATGCTCCAGATGGAGAACCTGAAGGGATATGCCTGGAAGGTCCTTAAGCACCGGGTCATCGATCAAGCCCGCAGGCAGGGCCGCCGGGCGCAGCCGATGGACACTGCGGCGTTCGAGGCTGCCATGACCAACATGTCCCACGACCCGTTCGAAGACCTGGCCGAGGCGATGGCGGCGTATCACGAGCTGCGTCGGCTACCGGAGCGTCAGCGTGACGTGATGGAGCTGTGCAGCTGCCTCGGCTTCACCACCCAGGAGGCCGCCGCACTGATGGGGGTGGAGCGCGCCACCGTCCGCTCGCACATGCGCCAGGCACGACAGCGCCTGGCCGCCCGTCTCCGCGAGGACAGCGTGGAGGGAACCGATGGGGAGAAGCAATGATTGACCGCGACGCCACGAACCCGCAGGTAGAGGCCCTGATCGGACGCTTGGGCACCGGACGGCGCTACGCCGAGTACGACCTCGACGAGGCCGAGCGGCGGATGGCCGTGCGCCAGGCGGCCCGCTCCCGGTGCTCCAACCCGTCGTGCGCGCTCGCCCCGCCCCCGACCACGGCCTTCAGCCGCCCGCAGTGGACTCGCCCAGCCCTCGACGGGCAGTACGCGCTGGAGCAGGCTTGGTGGGACCTCAAGGCGATCTGCACCCTCGTGGTCGGTGCCACTGACGCTGCGCCGGTGCTGGAGCACTTCATCCAGGCGCACTACGCCGACGGGCCCGGAGCGAGGATCCTCGCGTGCCTGCTCCACCTGACCGGCGACCGGGACGGGGCCAGGTGGTGGTGGCAGTTCGCCGCCGGCGCCGGCGACAACACCGCCGGGTACTGCTTGCTGCTGGACCACGTACGCCGCGGCGAACTCCACGACGCCCGCTTCTGGGGACGCCAGCTGACCTCGTCCGGATTCGCCCCCGAGCAGTGGGGCAGCCGCTCCGACGCCCCGGTGGTGGTCGAAGACCTGCCCGACCGGGTCTCACCGCACATCACCAAGAAGTACCACCCCGCCCTTGGCCGCATCCCTCTGCCCGAACTGTCCCTTGTCCCCGCCCTCCAGGAACTCGCCTCCGCCGACGCGAGCACCCACTAAAGAGCGCCGGGCCCGGCCGATGCCGGTTCCCGGGGGACAGCCTGTCGCACCCCTAGTTCGGCAGCGTTCAAGCGTGTCTGTTTCACCCATTCTTGCTGGGACGGTCCTAGGACCGTCCCAGCCCGTTTCCCCTGGTGGGGAGCCCTCGCGGAAGCTGTGACGGGCTGAAACGAGCGGTTCCGGAGTCCCGGGACTGCGGGATCACGGGAAGAATCATGGGCAACTACCTTGCCGGCATGTAGGGCTGACCCTACATTAGATGTTGTAGGGAAACCCCTACAGGAGCCGAGGGAGGGAAACCCCGATGGCGAAGATGCCGCGCAAGGTCCGCAAGGTCACCGACAAGGCCATCCAGATCCTGACCGCCGCCATCGCGCTGGCCGCCCTCCTGTGGGCCCCGGTCAACAGCACCAACCGCGGCATGCTCGCCGCCGTCACCGTCGGCTCCGCGCTGATCGCCTACCTCAGCCTGCACACCGGGACCAGCGCCCTGTGGACCCGGCTCAACCGCCGCCGCCCGACCGCACGGCGCGGCCGAGCCTGACCCCGCACCGGGGCTGGCCGTCACAGGCCGCAACCAGCCGACCGCCCCGGGCCCGACTCCCCTGAACCGATCCGACCGGAGAGGGACCCCAGATGACCACCAGCACCGCCAGCCGCTTCGCCGCCTCCTACGCCCTGCTGCGCGCCGCCGCCGACGTCGCCGACCACTGGGTCCAGAGCGACCACCAGGCCTCCACCAAGGGCCAGCACGACCACGTCGAGGGCCAGTCCAGCGCCGCCGGGCGCCGGGCCTGCGCCGCGCACGTCGCCTCCTATGGCGCCACCCAGGCCGCGGCGCTGCTCGCCGGCTCCAAGCTCCTCGGGCTCAACCTGCGCCCCGGCCGCATCGCCGCCGCGCTCGCCCTCTCGATGGCGACCCACTACGTCGCCGACAGGCGCCTGCCGCTCAAGCGCCTCGCCGACGCCACCGGGAAGGCCAAGTTCTACGCCCTCGCGGACTTCGGGATGAACGGCGCTTACGCCCTCGACCTTCTCTGCACCAAGGCGCTTCCCTGTGGTGCCGCCCATGGGCGGCGTGTCGTGCATGGCGTAGCGGCGTGGTTAGGCCAGTTCGAGGAGCTCTTTGCGCATGGCGTCGTTCAGCCTTCGGTATGTACCGCGGCCGGACGGCCACTCACCTTGTTCAGCACCACGGTGCCTGTCTTCTGTAGCGTGCATGTGCTCCTCGGCTGCGTCGGAGACTTCCCGTCCGCAGATCAGGAACAGAGCGTCGGCAGCATCCCGCCATTCCAGTTCCGCCACTCTCGTCTGCTCGGCGAGGTCAGTGGGAAGGGCCGCGCCGGATCCCTGCTGCTCCAGCGCCCTTCGCTGGAGTTCCCGAAGCTGGTGGATGAAACGGTTCCAGGCGGACCAGTAGCGCGCGTAGGTTTCGCGCCTGTCTTGGCGCAGTTGTTTGCCCCGCTCTTGGCGGCCCTGGTCGTCTGCGGCCTGTTTCTGCCATCTGTGGTTCAAGACCGCCGTTGTGAGGGCGATGGCACCGGTGACGAGAACGCCTCCAAGGGCACCGGCCAGGGTGAACCACGCAGTCGTTGTGTCAGCGGCCGTTTCGGCGGCCGCAATGCCGGTGCGCATGTGGAGGGTCACGGGATCGTCCTGATCGGCGCGGAGGGTTCCGGCGCTGAGTATGGCGCTTTCGGGCCCGGGGCGCAGCACTACCGGAAGTTTCTCACCGAGGGCATCGGAGGTGTCCGGTGACCTCCATCGAGCAGATCGCGATCCTGGCGACGTTCGGGACGGTGTGGGCGGTGCTGTCCGTCGGCCACAACCTCGCGGACCACGTGATCGGGCAGACCGACCGCCAGGCGGGAGGGAAGGCGGCGCCGTCGGCGGCTGAGGTCGCCGACGGCGTGAGCCCGAGGCGGGGCTGGGGCGCGTGCCTCGGACACGTCGCCCAGTACCACCTGGTGATGGCCGTGATGCTGGCCCTGGTCTGGGCCGTCCTCCCACTCCAGATGTCCTTCACCGGACTGGCGGCAGGGCTCGCAGTCTCCGCGGTAACGCACGCGTTCTTCGACCGCCGCTGGCCGGTCCGCTGGCTTCTTGAGCACGTCGGATCGAAGGGCTTCGCGGAGCTGAAGGCGGCGGGGATGAACGGCATGTATCTGACCGATCAGGCCCTGCACCAGACAGCCCTGCTGGTGTCCGCGCTGCTGATCACTCTGGTGTGAGGCGGCTGTGAGGGACAGAGGGGATGCCCAGGTTCACCGGGGGCAGCTGCTGCGACCGGTTGACCTGGGCCCGCTTGGAGCGCAGGAACGTCAGGGTCAGCTCGATGCCTTCGACCTCGCCCTTCCAGCCCTGAGCGATCGCGTGCTGGCGGCGGGCGACCAGGTCGTCCTCCAGCTCGTCCAGCCGGGACAGCATCGTCGGGTTGACCGAGAGCATGGGACATCTGATGCAGGCATGCTCATGCGCGCACGGCGTTCCGTATGGACGTCCGCAGGAGCCCAGCTCGACCTTCCGCTTGTCGAAGTGCTCCGGGAACTCCGACCACTCCTCCGATGTGGGTTTCCGGTATTCCTCCTCCGGCCGCAGCTGACGGCGCTGGTCGAGGAAGTGCTGGTAGTGCCGCACGATGTCGTCGTCGAAGACTGCGACGTAGCCACGAGTGGTCTGGATGTTCAGGTGGCCGAGCAGGGCGGCACCGATGTGGATGGGCAGCCCGGAGTTGACCAGGTCGGTGGCGAAGATCCTGCGGAAGTCGTGGGCGGAGAACGCCGTCCCGACAAACTCGGGGTGGGTCTTGGCCAGCTCGGTGCAGCACTTGCGCAGGCGGCGCCAGATGGTGGTGTTGCTCATCGCCTGTCGTTCCAGGCCGTTCTGGGTCTGGAACAGGTAGGGCAGGGACGGGCACCACACCTTCTCGTGGACGTCGTACCGGGTCGCGATCGGCACCGTGCCGTAGGTGCCGCGGTGCCGGCGGATGACCTGAGCGATGACGTGGAACAGCTCGGCGGACATGGGGATCACGCGCTCGCGGTCCGTCTTGGAGGGAGTGACGACCAGGAGCGCGACGACCTCGCCGTTGGGACGCTGGTAGTTGCGGACGCTCAGGTGGGTCAGTTCGGTCAGCTCTTCGATCCGCAGGCCGGCGTGCCGGAGTACTTCGACGACGGCCCAGTCCCAGAAGGCTGCGGTCTCGTCCCGGGTGACGGCGACCAGCTCGCCGGTGTCCCGGTTGACCGCCCGGACGGGGAAGGACGTCTCCGTCTTGGCCCGCTTCAGGTCGTACTCGCTGGCGGTGCGCTGCCACTGTGCGCCAGCGGCGGTGAACCGCTCACCGGGTTCGACGGCCTGGGCGGCGGCGAGGATCTCGCGCAGCCGCATCCACCGGTTGGTGACGTGGTCGACCAGCAGAGGCAGCAGGGGCTGGCGGGCGCGGGTGCGTTCGGCCATCCGTGCGTGGATCTCGCGGCGGCGGACGTTGAACCAGCGCAGTTCGGCATCCCGGACTGGGCAGGGCACCGACCACGCCGCCCAGCGCTCGGGTTCGGCGACCGCCCAGCTCTGCAAGTCCAGGTAGAAGGTGCGGACCTTGAGCAGCACGCCGTCCATGTCGAGGCGGGGCCGCCCGCCGGGCAGGACGGAGATGGTCTCCTTCCACTGCTGGTAGGTCTCCTCGCTCAGCCGCAGGTCGGCCTGGTCGGGGTTGACCTTCTCGACGTTGCTCCAGAACGTGCCGGGCAGAACCCGGGCCAGCTGCCGCAGCGAGGAGTGGTCCAGGTCGGCGGCGCGGCGGCGAAGGTAGTCCACCAGCAGGTTGCGCACGTTGGTGTTGCGCAGCTGCTGCCGGTCGACGAGTTCCTCGACGCTCTTCTGCCCGCCGACGAGGGCGGCCCGCAGCACGTGCGGCGCCGACGGCGGGAAGTGTCCCGACTCGTAGAGGATGTGCCAGGCCGCGATCGCCGCGTAGTTGTACTCCTGGCCGCGCTTGGTGGCCCCGCGGGTGAGCTGCTTGCGCCGCGACTCCAGCGAGTAGTGCAGCAGCACCTCCGGCGTCAGGTCTGCCAGGGAGATCCCGAACACGGTCAGGGCGCAGGCGACGTCGAACAGCGCGGTGCGTCGGGCCGCCGGGGTCGCATCGGAGGCTTCGACCGCGGCGTGGAACTTGTCCAGCACCGGGTCCTTGGCCACCAGGCGGAAGTCGAGCGCGTAGTTCGGATAGGTGTGGCCGCGGAAGGCGTCCAGGCTCGGACGGATCACCCGCAGGCAGAACAATTGGCGGGTGCCCGAGATGAACAACTTGCGCAGCTTCTTGTCCTCGCTGCCCAGGTCGCCGGGATTCGTGCCGTACTCGTCCAGCCCGGCCGCCACCCATCGCTGCTGCCAGGTCGTGCCGGGGAACCGCTGGAGGTGTTCGAGGATCGTCACCGTGCTGAGGCGGCGCAGCCGGCGCCGCTCAAGGCCCTCGTCGTCCCAGGCCGTCACGACAGCGTCGGCCACCTTGGTCAGCGAGGCCCGGGAGAGGTCACCGGCCGGACGGGGCGGGTTTTGCGGCTCGGGCGGCGGCGCGGGCTGGATGACCTTGGTGTTCACCCGGTCCGTCGGCGCCTCCCGCAGGGGGTTGCGCTGGATGCGTCCGGTCGTCGGGCCCATCGCCCGTGCGTTGTAGCCAGCGGTACTACCGGGCACCGAACACCGCCTCGACGTCGGCCGGATCGTAGGTCTGCGACCAGCGGATTTCCTGGCGGGGACGCTGGTAGTGCTCGGCGAGCTTGTCCATCAGGTCCTCCAGGCCGACCGCGGTGTAGCGGGCGGTGGTGCTGAGATGCGCGTGCCGCAGGATCGTCTGCACCTCCACCAGCGTCAGCGAGGGATCGCGCGCCATCCGCGTGGCCGCCGTGTGCCGGGTGTCGTGCAGCGTGTAGTTCGTGCCGAGCACGGCGTTCGCCCGCTGGAGCACGCGGCGCATCGCCCAGTAGGTCAGCTGTCGGGGATCACCTCGGCGGGTCCGCCAGAGCGGTCCGCCCGGCTCGGGCAGCCCGGCCTGGTCCAGGTAGGCAGCCGTGTAGGCGAACGCCTGCGGGGACGCGGGCACCGGGTCCCGCTGGCCGGTGCCCTTGGTGATCACCCACAAGCGGCTGGCCGACCAGTCCACGTCCTCCAGACGCACCCCGAGCAGTTCGCTGGCGCGGGCACCGGAGCTGACGTAGCAGGCCAGCAGGGCACGGTCCCGATCGCATCTCATCTGCGCGAACAGCTCGTCCCACAGCCGATCCGGAATCGCCCGGGGCGTGCGTTCCCGCACCTTCGGCCGCAGCCGGGCCCGCTTGGTGGGCGCCGGCGTCTCCAGCGGGGAGCGGTGAGCCAGCCGGGCCCGGCGGTCTCGGCTCTCGGGCACCGGGTTGATCACCGGCCCCCGGCCGTAGTGCTGGTGGAAGGCGTAGAAGCCGTGCACCACGGTCAACGCGTGCGCGATCGTCCGCGGCGCGTACCCATCCAGCAGCGTGGCCTTGCCCGTCTTCGGATTGATCACGCCCGCGGGCATCGAGTCCGGCCGCGTACGGCGCCGCTGCGGATTCGGCGCCGTACGCAGCCAGCCGACCATCGCGGTCGTCTCCGCCTCGGTCGCCTGCTCCCAGCCGACATCCACCGCCCACAGCACCCGGAACCAGCGCAGCAGGTCGTACCCGTAACTGCGGCACGTCAGCGCGCTCGCGTCACCGAGCGCCAGATCCCGCAGGTACCGGCTCACCGGCTCGACCTCCCGGCCTGCCGCGTCGACCACGAACCACGGCAGCGAGGGTCTCGAACCCTTCAGCACCGCACCGACCGACGGCAGCCAGCCGCGGCCATCCATCAGCTCTCGATGTACGGAGGACATTCCATGAAACGAGGACATGCCGAGATCCTCGACAGCCCCCCGCTGGAACACCAGCGGATCACCAACTTGGTGCAGTCAACAGACCAGGCCTTCCACCACGGCGTCGAGACCCTCGCCGCCGCCATCGCGGCCAGCGGCGCCCGCTGACCACCCTTCGCCCCCGCCCGGGGCCGATCGGCCCCGGGCGCCACCGAGAAAGGCACCACCGGCCATGACCGACACCCACGCCCACCACCGCGGGGAGATCCGCCTCCAGCGCTCCGGCATGGAGCACCGCGAGACCAGCGGCGCCACCACCTGGTGGCCGGACGGCACCACCAGCTACGTCCTGCACTTCAAGGGCCCGCACAGCGTCTGGACCATCGCCGACGAGGCCGACACCGTCATCAAGGCCGTCGAGGACCTCCACAGCGGCGAGGAGATGAGCAAGTCCCTCCTCCAGAGCCGCCTCCGGGACACCCGTCGCCTGCTCACCCGCCTCAACGCCATCGAGGAGGAACTCCTCCTGTATGCACGCGAGGCTGGCCCCGACGGCGAGCCGCGCCTGTCCTGGCGGGAGATCGGCGAGGAGATGGGCCTGCACTTCACCACCGCCCGCGAGCGCCACAAGCGCGCCGCCTCCGGCCAGGGCGCCCCCTGCCGGCACTGGCTCGTCCAGCACACCCACCGCGACCAGATGTACCCGACTGCCGACGGCCAGCCCGCCGTCCCCCCGAAGGCCTCCGACGCGGAGCCAGAGACCGAGCCGGGCACCGCAGCGCACGAGTCCTGACCACGAAGGAACAATCCATGCCCAGCACCCGGCAGCCCAACCCGGCCTACATCTCCTCCGAGGACCTGGACCGGCTCCGCAACACCGGGGTTGCCCTGCAGCGCGGCCCCAATGTGGACGAGCCGCCGGTGTCGCTGAGCGCGTTCGTCGCGGCCGCCGTGATACTGGCCGTCGTAGAAGCGGCCTGTAGCGCCCGCGGGAGGGCCATTTGGGGTTAGGGTTCCTCACCCGCAGTCCGGAGCTGACCAGCTGAGGAGAAACGCGTGAGCGGAAAGCATCTGATCACTGACGACGAGACCCGGGCCATAGCCGAGGGGTTTCTCGCCGCCTCTCCCTGGCTGGGAGACGTGGAGTGGAGCCGTACCGTGTTCGGCCCGGGTGTCGAGTACTTCTCGGGCTGGGACCGCGGCCCGATCCCCGAAGACACGGAGCTGGCGGAGGGCCAGCGGTGGTCGTGGACCGTGTCGTTCTTCGATCCCGCTGGCACGGGCAAGACGCTCAACCACGAGCGGGTACTCGAAGGGCTGACGCGCATCATCTATGGCGAACACTCGACCGACGGAGGCTACCGAAGCCTGGCCATCAGGCAGTGGTTCACCGAGCCGGCGGAGGCTCGGCAGAGTCTCAAGCTGTCGACGGCCGACCAGTCGCTGATCTGCCAGCACGCCCTGTACGAGAAGACCGTCTTCCCCACGGGCGAGGCCGAGGCGCTCTTCGGGAAGAAGCTGGACTTCTTCGCCGACCAGCGCCCTGACGCCCCGTTGGCCGAGGGCTGATCTCCCGGGTAGACGCACGTAATGGTGGCCCGCGCGTATCGTCAAGCACGGGCCACCATTACGTTCACCGCATCCGATCGTCGGCACGGGGCTGTACCGTCCGGGCGCAAAAGCCACTCCCTCACCTCGCAAGCCACGCATAGCCCAGTCCGTTTCCCCAGGACACCGCGGGCGAACACATCGATCGAGCCCGCGCCCTCCTCGCCCCGCACCTGCCCTGACCCTCACCGCAGCATCCGCCGCCATCACACACCGGGCACTGCGGCATCCCGTAGCCCCGGAATGCCTCGACGCGGGGAGGAGGTCTTGGCCTCCTCGCTTCCGTGTTCCGGAACTACGCAGTCCCGGAACCTCTCGCCGACGAACCCTCCCGGACTATCGGCGCGAAGCGCCCCCCGATCGAAGAAGCGACCACCCTCCGATCGCCTCCCGTCAACCAAAGGCTCGACCCGCCTCACCGGCCAGGCCGAGGAGTCCTCGATCGCTGCGTCGGCGCGCAGCGCCGACGATCCATCCGAAGCAACCCCGCCCCCATACCCCAAGTTGACGATGAATCAGGAAACGCGGGGAAGGGAGGCGCAACGCGCCGACCTAGCGGTGCGGGGCGCAGCGCGCCCCGATA
>NZ_JBEYVJ010000132.1:0-19481 GCF_040643935.1 Kitasatospora sp. NPDC047058
CGGATCGGAGGGTGCCCCGGGCCACGGGGGGGCGCCGTCCGGGGCGTTCTCGGCCGGGACGGCGCCATGACGTCAGGGCGCGGTGCGAGCCCGCCGGTTCACCCCTCCGAAGGGCCCGGCGTCCGCAGCTCGGGAGGCGGCGTCCGGTCCGGGTCCACCGGCTGCTCCCGGACCAGGCTGCCCCAGACGGCCAGCCGGTAGAGCGCGGTGTAGACCGGCGTGCAGGTCGTCAGGGTGATGTACCGGCCCGGCCCGGTGTAGGGGGAGCCGGCGGGCACCGGGGCGATGACGCCGGTGTCGTCCTTGGAGGTCTGCGGCAGGGTGGCGTCGACGCGGTAGACGTACCAGCGGTCGCGGGTCTCCACGACCAGCGCGTCGCCCGGCTTCAGCACGTCCAGGTCGTGGAACTTCGCGCCGTGGCCGTCGCGGTGGGCGGCGAGGGCGAAGTTCCCCTGCGGCTCCCAAGGCATGGCGGAGACGTACGGCTCCGTGTAGGCGCCGGCGACCCCCTCCGCGAGGGTGTCCGCGTCGGTGCCGGACTTGATCAGCACCTGGTAGCCGGCACCCATCGCCGGTACGTGCAGGAAGCCGATGCCGCCGTCCGCCGCGAACGGGGCCGGGTCGGCGGTGTCCGCGTTCCCGGCCGGTGGTGCCGCCGTCGGCGGGGCCGCCGGGGCCGCGGCCGACCACTGCCGGCGCAGCTGCCCGGCGGCGAGGTCCGCGTGCCGGCCGGCCGTGAGGTCCGTCCACCACAGGGAGTAGGCGGCCAGCAGGGCGAGCAGCACGCCGGCGGTGACCAGCAGGTCGCCGAGCACGCCGATCGCGGCCCGGAGCGGGTGCCGGCGCGGGGCGCGTACCGCGGACGGGTGCGCGGTCACCATGGGCTGTCCTCCGGTCGGGCGGGCGGAGCGGGCGTCGGGGGCTGGCCGGCCGGTCCGGGCGGAGCGGGCGTCGGGAACGGGGCCGGACACCCCCGGGGGGAGTGCCGCGCCGGGGGTGTCCGGGCCGGTCATGGGCGTACTTCACCGCGTCCCCGAACGGGCGGGCAAGCCGACACGCCACGGCGGCGGCCGGGCGGGTCCGGTCCGCGGTCACGTCCGGCGCGGCGCCGTGGGGGCGCGTAATCTGCTGAACGGAGGGATGGAGGGGCGATGACGGTGGACGAGCAGCGGGCCGGGAGCCGGGTGAGCCGGCCGGAGATCAGGCTCGTCCGGCGCGGGTTCACCGATCCGGCGCAGGCCGTGCGGCTGCTCGCCGGGCCCGGCCTGGAGGGGCTGGCCGACGACCCCGTCCTGCTGGACGCGCTCGGCGCCACCGCCGACCCGGACCTCGCGCTGCTCGGTCTGGCCCGGCTGCTGGAGGCCGCCGACGAACCGGACCGGCACACCCTGCGCGACACCCTGACCACCTCCAAGCCGCTGCGCGACCGGCTGCTCGGCGTGCTCGGCGCGTCCACCGCGCTCGCCGACCACCTGGCGCGGCACCCGCACGACTGGCACGCGCTGGTCACCTTCGAGCTGCGCGACATGCACCCCGGCCCGGACGACTTCCTGCGCGCGCTCGACGAGGCCGTCCGGTCGGACGGGACCGGCCGCCCGGCGGACGCGTTGCGGGTCGCCTACCGCCGCTGCCTGCTGGCCATCGCCGCCCGCGACCTCACCGGCACCACCGACCTCGCGCAGACCGCCGCCGAGCTCGCCGACCTGGCCGGCGCCACCCTGCAGACCGCCCTGGACCTCGCCGCCGGGGAGGACCCGGCCGCCGCCGCGGCCTGCCGCCTCGCCGTCATCGGCATGGGCAAGTGCGGCGGGCGCGAGCTCAACTACGTCTCCGACGTGGACGTGATCTTCGTCGCCGAGCCGCAGGAGGGCGTCGACGAGCACGAGGCGCTCAAGGCCGCCACCCGGCTCGCCGCCGCGCTCACCCGGCTCTGCTCCGACACCACCGGCGAGGGCACCATCTGGCCGGTCGACGCCAACCTGCGGCCGGAGGGCCGCAACGGCCCGCTGGTGCGCACCCTGGCCAGCCACGTCGCGTACTACCAGCGGTGGGCCAAGACCTGGGAGTTCCAGGCCCTGCTCAAGGCCCGCCCGGTGGCCGGGGACACCGAGCTGGGCGCGGCGTACCTGGCGGCGCTGGAGCCGATGGTCTGGCAGGCCGCCGCCCGGGAGAACTTCGTCGCCGACGTGCAGCAGATGCGCCGCCGGGTGATCGACTCCATCCCTGCCACCGAGCTGGACCGCCAGCTCAAGCTCGGCCCGGGCGGCCTGCGCGACGTCGAGTTCTCCGTCCAGCTGCTCCAGCTGGTGCACGGCCGCACCGACCCGGCCCTGCGCAGCGGCAACACCCTGGAGGCGCTCGGCGCACTCTCCCGCGGCGGCTACGTCGGCCGGGCCGACGCCGCCTCGCTGGACGCCGCGTACCGGTTCCTGCGCTCGCTGGAGCACCGGATCCAGCTGCACCGGCTGCGCCGCACCCACCTGATGCCGACCGGCGCGGAGGACCAGCGCCGGCTGGCCCGCTCGCTCGCCCCGCTGATCAACGACGACACCCGGGCCGACCCGGTCGCCGCCCTCCAGCGGGAGTGGAAGCGGCACGCGGTGGAGGTCCGCCGGCTGCACGAGAAGCTGTTCTACCGGCCGCTGCTGGACGCCGTCGCCGAACTGCCGGCCGGCGCGGCCGGCCTCACCCCGGACGCGGCCCGGGCCCGGCTGGAGGCGCTCGGCTACGCCGACCCGGCCGCCGCGCTGCGCCACCTCTCGGCCTTGGCCTCCGGCGTCAGCCGCAAGGCCGCCATCCAGCGCACGCTGCTGCCGGTGCTGCTCGGCTGGTTCGCCGACTCCGCCGACCCGGACGCGGGGCTGCTCAACTTCCGCCAGGTCTCCGACGCGCTCGGCCGCACCCCCTGGTACCTGCGGCTGCTGCGCGACGAGAGCGGTGCCGCCGAGCAGCTCGCGCGGGTGCTCTCGGCCGGCCGGCTCGCCCCCGACCTGCTGCTGCGCGCCCCCGAAGCGGTGGCCATGCTGGGCGACCCGCAGGGGCTGGTGCCGCGCGGCCGGGCCGGGCTGGAGCAGGAGATCCTGGCCGCCGTCGGCCGTGCCGAGACCGCCGGGGCGGCGGTCGCCGCCGCGCGTGCGGTGCGCCGCCGCGAGCTGTTCCGGACGGCCGCCGCCGATGTGCTCGGCCGGCTCGGCGACGATCCCGCCGAGGCCCTGGACGCCGCCGGGGAGGCGCTCACCGCGCTGAACGCCGCCACCCTGCAGGGCGCGCTGAGCGCCTGCACCGCGGGCTGGGAGGCCCGGCACGGGGACCTGCCGACCAGGATCGCGGTGATCGCGATGGGCCGGTTCGGCGGGCACGAACTGGGCTACGGCTCGGACGCGGACGTGCTCTTCGTCCACGAGCCGCTGCTCGGCTCGCTGGAGCACGACGCGGCGAAGGCCGCCCAGGCGGTCTGCCACGACCTGCGCGCCCTGCTGGCCGCGCCGTCCACCGAGCCGCCGCTGGAGGTCGACGCCGACCTGCGCCCGGAGGGCCGCAACGGACCGCTGGTGCGCACTCTCGCCTCGTACACGGCGTACTACCGGCGCTGGTCGCACGCCTGGGAGAGCCAGGCGCTGCTGCGGGCCGAGCCGGTGGCCGGGGACGAGGAGCTGGCCGCGCGGTTCCGGCAGCTGATCGACCCACTGCGCTACCCCGGCGTCGGGGTGCCGGAGCGGGACCTGATGGAGATCCGCCGGATCAAGGCCCGGATCGAGGCGGAACGGCTGCCGCGCGGGGCCGACCCGACCACCCACACGAAGATCGGCCGGGGCGGGCTGGCCGACGTCGAGTGGACCGTCCAGCTGCTCCAGCTGCAGCACGGGCACGAGTTCCCGGCGCTGCGCACCACCCGGACCAGGGCCGCGCTGGCGGCCGCGGCGGACGCCGGGCTGGTCGGGACGGAGGACGCGGCGGTGCTGGACGCCGCCTGGGTGCTGGCCTCGCGGGTGCGGTCCGCGGTGATGCTGGTGCGCGGCCGGCCGGGGGACAGCTTCCCCGCGGACGCCCGGGAGCTGGCCGGGGTGGCCCGCTACCTCGGCTACGGCGCCGGGCACAGCGGCGAGCTGGTGGACGACTACCGGCGCACCACCCGGCGGGCCCGGGCGGTGGTGGAGCGGCTGTTCTACGGGTGACGCGCGGCGGGGCCGGACTGCGGGGCGGGGCCGGGCCGCGGCGCCCGGCCGCTCGCGAAAGCCGCAGGCGGACGTGGAAGTCGCAGGCGGTCGCGGAAGTCGCAGGCGGACGCGAAGAGAGGGGCCCCGGTCGGGGCCCCTCTCCCGGTGTGCCTCAGCGGCGGGCGCTGCTCACCGCCGGCTCGCTCCACTGCTCCGGGACGGTGATCGGCTTCTCCGCCGCCTCCCGGGCGGGTACCTGCGGCAGGCGGTAGACCCAGGAGTGGTACAGCCAGCGGGCCGCGAGGAAGCCCACCAGGAGGCAGAGCTCGCCGCCGACGGCGTCCATCCAGAAGTGGTTGGCGGTGGAGACGATCACCACCAGGGTGGCCGCCGGGTAGAGCAGGCCGAGCACCCGGACCCACGTCCGCCGGGCCAGGAAGAAGAGGGTGAGACCGCACCACATCGACCAGCCGATGTGCATCGAGGGCATCGCCGCGAACTGGTTCGAGACGTGCGTCGCCGGGCCGGAGGCCATCGAACCCCAGGTGCCGTGCGTCTTCACGGTGTCGATGAAGCCGCCGTCGGTCATCAGCCGGGGCGGTGCCAGCGGGAAGAAGTAGAAGCCGACCAGGGCGATGGCGGTGGTGACGAAGAGCACCGTGCGCACCGCGACGTACCGGCCCGGGTGCCGGCGGTAGAGCCAGATCAGCACGCCGATCGTCACGATGAAGTGCAGCGTCGCGTAGTAGTAGTTCATCCCCGTGATGAGCCACCCGATGCCGTCGATCCCGTGGTTGACCGAGCGCTCGACGGCGACGCCGAGGGACTTCTCGAGGTCCCAGATCCACGACGCGTGCTTCTGGGCTATCGCCTCCTGCTCGGGGACGGCGTTGCGCACCAGGGAGTAGACCCAGTAGCTGATCCCGATCAGCGCCAGCTCGATCCAGATCCGCGGCCGGGCCGGCGAACGGCGCTGGTCACGGATGCGGCTGCGCAGTGCCGCCGAGCGGGACTGGGCGGCACGGGTGGCTCCGTCGGGCATCCGGCCGCGCTCGGCCTGACCCGCTCCGGAACCGCCACCGTGCGGCGGGTCGGCGCGTTCGGCGTCGGGCTGCTGGATCTCGGTCGGTTCCCCCATGGACGAGAAGTCTGCCAGACGTACCGTAGCCGTCTGCTCATCCTCCGGAAGTGGATTCTTCACCGGCTGTCCCCCTTGAGGGCTAGGGGGTCTCTCCCACCGGGGTAGGGGGTGCGGCTGGGTCTGGGGTGAACCGGTGGGACGGGCATACGTCCCATTGTCACGCCGCGCGGATCGGCCGGCGCAATCGGGGGTGGGGCGGTCCTGCAGCAGGCGGATTTTCCCTGTACGAAACGGTTTCTGCATCTTGCTGAAACATATTGCAGCCCGCTAGCGTCCTCGCAACTCGATCACCCCCCTTCCCCCGCAGGGAGCCCTCAGTGGCCGATCTCCCGCCCCGCCGCCGGCGGAGCACCACCCGCAGACCCGGCAGGACGGCGGTGCTGCTCGCCGCCTCGCTGACCGCCGCCACCCTCGGCACCGCCCCGGCGGCCCTCGCCGCCGCACCGCCCGGCCCGCCCTCGGACGCCGCGCTCGCCGCCACCGCCGGGCGGCACGACCTCACCCGGGAGCAGTTCTACTTCGTCCTGCCGGACCGCTTCGCCAACGGCGACCACGCCAACGACACCGGAGGCATCACCGGCAGCCGGCTGGAGCACGGCCTCGACCCGGCGGACAAGGGCTTCTACCACGGCGGCGACCTGGCCGGCCTGATCCAGAAGCTCGACTACATCCAGGACCTCGGCACCACCGCGATCTGGATGGCGCCGATCTTCAAGAACAAGCCCGTCCAGGGCGCGGGGGACAACGCCAGCGCCGGCTACCACGGTTACTGGATCACCGACTTCACCCAGGTCGACCCGCACTTCGGCACCAACGAGCAGCTCAAGGAGCTGATAGCCAAGGCGCACCAGCGCGGGATCAAGGTCTTCTTCGACGTCATCACCAACCACACCGCCGACGTCATCGACTACCAGGAGAAGCAGTACGGCTACCGCTCCGCCGGCGCCTACCCGGTGCTGGACGCGGACGGCCGGCCGGTCGACGAGACCGCCGTCGCCGACGCGAACGCGGCCTGGCCGAAGCTGACCAAGGACTCCTTCCCGTACAGCCCGGTCTTCCGCAACCCGGCCGACGCCACCGCCAAGACCCCGGCCTGGCTGAACGACCCCGCGCTCTACCACAACCGGGGCGACTCCACCTTCGTCGGCGAGTCCGCCACCGAGGGCGACTTCTCCGGCCTGGACGACCTCGACACCCAGAACCCCAAGGTGGTGCAGGGCTTCGAGAAGGTCTACCAGCAGTGGGTCAAGGACGCCGGCGTGGACGGCTTCCGGATCGACACCGTCAAGCACGTCAACATGGCGTTCTGGCAGCAGTGGGCACCCGCGCTCAAGGACTTCGCCGCCAAGCAGGGCAACCGGAAGTTCTTCATGTTCGGCGAGGTCTACTCCGGGGACCCGGCGGTCACCTCGCCGTACGTCACCAAGGGCCGGCTCCAGGCCACCCTCGACTTCCCGTTCCAGAACGCGGCCCGCTCCTACGTCTCGCAGGGCGGCTCGGCGAAGAACCTCGCCGACGTCTACGGGCAGGACTACCGCTACACGAGCGCCGACACCGACGCCTACGAGCTGCCGACCTTCCTCGGCAACCACGACATGGGCCGGTTCGGCTCCTTCCTGCTGAGCGACAACCCGGGCACCGACGAGGCCACCCTGCTGAAGAAGGACCGGCTCGGCAACGAGCTGCAGTTCCTCACCCGCGGCCAGCCCGTCGTCTACTACGGCGACGAGCAGGGCTTCACCGGCGCCGGCGGCGACAAGGACGCCCGGCAGGACCTCTTCGCCTCGCAGACCCCGTCCTACAACAGCGACCGGGTGCTCGGCGGCACCGCCGGCTCCGCCGACCGCTACGGGCAGGGCGGCGAGCTCTACCAGGGCATCGCCGGGCTGGCCAAGCTGCGCCGCGACCACCCGGCGCTCGCCGACGGTGCCCAGATCGAGCGGTACGCCGCGGACGGCGCGGGCGTGTACGCGTTCTCCCGGATCGACGCCGGGCAGCAGGTCGAGTACCTGGTCGCGGTCAACAACGCGACCGAGGCGAAGACCGTCACCCTGGACACCTTCTCGGCCGGCCAGGGCTTCGACCGGATCTACCCGGCCGCGGGGGAGCGGGTGACCAGCGGCGCGGACCGCAAGGTCACCGTCACCGTGCCGGCGCTGTCCTCCGTCGTCCTCAAGGCCGCCGCGAAGCTCGCCCCGGTCGCGGCCGCGCCGCAGCTCGCGCTCCGGCCGCCGGCCGACATGTCCTCCGGCACCGTCACCGTCGGCGCGGACGTCGACGGCGGCGGCTTCAACCGGGTCACCTTCGCCGCCCAGATCGGCAACGCGCCCTGGCAGACCCTCGGCACCGCCGACAACGGAACCTTCCGGGTCACCCAGGACCTCTCCGCCGTCGCCCCCGGCACGGTCGTCCGCTACAAGGCCGTGGTGCAGGACTCCGGCGGCCACCTGCGCTCGGCCACCGGCAGCTTCACCACCGGGGCCCCGGCGCCCAAGCCGGTGCCCAGCGCCACCGCCCGCCCGTACGCCGTCGTGCACTACCAGCGCAAGGACGGGAACTACGACGGCTGGAACCTCTACGCCTGGGGCGACCTCGCCGACGGCGAGTCCACCCAGTGGCCGGCCGGGCACGGCTTCACCGGCCGGGACGCGTACGGCGCCTTCGCCTACGTCAGGCTGAAGCCCGGTGCCTCCGACCTGGGCTTCATCGTGGAGAAGGACGGCGTCAAGGACGTCGACGCCGACCGGCACATGGACGTCGGCTCGGCCGGCGAGATCTGGCTCAAGGACGGCGACCCGGCCGTCCGCACCACCAACCCGGGCCCGGTCACCACCCCGCCCGCCGGCACCGCCGTCATCCACTACAACCGGGGGGACGGCAACTACGACGGCTGGGGCCTGCACGACTGGACCGGCGCCGCCACCCCGACCGACTGGGGCAACCCGCTGCAGCCGGTGCGCCGCGACGCCTTCGGGGCCGTCTTCGAGGTGCCGCTCGCACCCGGCGCGACCAGCCTCAGCTACATCCTGCACCGGGGCAACGACAAGGACCTGCCGGGCGACCAGTCGCTGGACTTCGCGGTCAACGGCCGCGAGGTGTGGATCCTCGGCGGCCGCGAGGGCTACCTGCTGCCGCAGAACGCCGCCGCCTCCTCGCAGCTCGACCCCGGCTCGGCCAAGGCCCAGTGGATCGACGCGAAGACGGTGGTCGTCCCCGCCGGCTACGGCGCCGGCGACGCCGGCCTGGCCGGCGGGACCAGCGCCCAGCTGGTGTACGACCCGGCGGGCGGCATCACCGCCGACAAGGGCGTGCTGAGCAAGCCCGGCCAGTGGATCCGGCTCACCCCCGCCCCCGGCGGCCTGACCGACGCGCAGAAGGCCGAGTACCCGCACCTGGCCGGCTACCGCGCCTTCACGGTGGACCCGCGCGACACCGGCCGGATCGGCCAGGCCCTGCGCGGCCAGCTGCTCTTCACCGAGCACCTGCCCAGCGGCGCCGCACTGGCCGCCACCGGGGTGCAGATCCCGGGCGTGCTGGACGACCTCTACGCGCGCCACACCGGCCGGGTGGACTTCGGCCCGGCGTACTACAACGGGAAGGTGGCGCTCTCGGTCTGGGCGCCGACCGCCCAGGAGGTCTCCGTCCAGCTCTTCGACGGCCCGGACGGCGGCACCCCGAAGACCGTCCCGCTGAAGCTGGACGACGAGACCGGCGTCTGGGAACTCGTCCGGGACAAGGCCGAGCTGGACGGCAAGTACTACCTGTACCAGGTGAAGGTCTGGGCTCCGTCCGTCCAGCGGCTGGTGACCAACACCGTCACCGACCCGTACTCGGTCGCGCTCTCCACCGACTCGCGGCGCAGCCTGGTCGCCGACCTCGCCGCCAAGGAGCTCAAGCCGCAGGGCTGGGACGACCACGCCGTCCCGAAGGCCGTGCCGCCCGCCCAGCAGCAGATCCAGGAGCTGCACGTCCGGGACTTCTCGGTCGAGGACAGCACCGTGCCGGCCGCCGAGCGCGGAACGTACCTGGCCTTCACCGAGTCGCAGTCGGCCGGGATGCAGCACCTGCGCGAGCTGGCCAAGGCCGGCGTCACCACCATCCACCTGCTGCCGACCTTCGACATCGCCACCATCCGGGAGAACCGGGCCGAGCAGAAGCTGCCCGCCTGCGACCTCACGGCCCTCGCCGCGGACAGCGAGAAGCAGCAGGAGTGCGTGGCCGCCGTCGCCGCCGAGGACGCCTACAACTGGGGCTACGACCCGCTGCACTACAACGTGCCGGAGGGCTCGTACGCCACCGATCCGAACGGAACCGCGCGCACCGTGCAGTTCCGCCGGATGGTGCAGGCGATCCACGCGGCCGGGCTGCGGGTGGTGCTGGACGTGGTCTACAACCACACCGCCGCCAGCGGCCAGGCGGAGCACTCGGTGCTGGACAAGGTGGTGCCCGGCTACTACCAGCGGCTCGACGCCAACGGCAAGGTGACCACGGACAGCTGCTGCTCCGACACCGCGCCCGAGCACGCCATGATGAACCGCCTGGTGGTGGACTCGGTGACCACCTGGGCCCGCGAGTACAAGGTGGACGGCTTCCGCTTCGACCTGATGGGCCTGGACCCGAAGTCCACCATGCTGGACGTGCAGGCCGCGCTGCGCCGGATGACCCCGGACTCGGACGGCGTGGACGGGAAGAACGTCCTGCTCTACGGCGAGGGCTGGAACTTCGGCGTCGTCGCGAACAACGCCCGGTTCGAGCAGGCCACCCAGCTCGCCATGGCCGGCACCGGGATCGGCACCTTCGACGACCGGATCCGGGACGCCGCCCGCGGCGGCAACTTCATGCTCTCCTCCGCCCCGCAGCAGGGCTTCGCCTCGGGCCTGTTCACCGACCCGAACGGCTCGCCCGCCAACGGCACCCCGGAGGAGCAGAAGGCCCGGCTGCTCAAGCAGATGGACCAGCTGAAGGTGGCGCTCACCGGCAACCTGGCCGGATACAGCTTCACCGACAGTTCCGGCAGGACCGTCACCGGCGCGGGCGTCGACTACAACGGCGCCCCGACCGGTTACGCGGCCAAGCCCGGCGAGGCGATCGAGTACGTGGACGCGCACGACAACGCGGACCTGTTCGACGCGCTGGCGTACAAGCTGCCGGCCGGCACCGCGCCGGCCGACCGGGCCCGGATGCAGGCGCTCGCGCTCTCGCTGACCGCGCTGACCCAGGGGACGGGCTTCGCCCAGGCCGGCAGCGACCTGCTGCGTTCCAAGTCGCTGGACGCCAACGCCTACGACTCCGGCGACTGGTTCAACGCCATCCACTGGGACGCGTCCCAGGGCAACGGCTGGGGCCGGGGCCTGCCGCCGGCGGCCGACAACAAGGAGATGTGGCCGGCCGCCAAGTCCCTGCTGGCCAACCCGAAGCTGGCCGTGGGCGCCGCGGACATCACCGCGACCAGCGCGCAGTACCAGCAGTTCCTGCGGATCAAGCAGGGCTCGCCGCTGTTCTCGCTGCCCACGCTGGCGGCGGTCCAGCAGCGGCTCTCCTACCCGCTCTCCGGCACCGCCGGCGAGACGCCCGGGGTGATCACGCTGCACCTGGACGGCACCGGGCTGGCGGGTGCCGAGAAGGGCGTCACCGTGGTGTTCAACGCCACGCCCGCCGCGCAGCAGCAGACCGTGGCCGGGCTGAAGGGCACCGCGCAGGCGCTGCACCCGGTCCAGGCGGGCGGCGCCGACCCGGTGGTCAAGCAGTCCGGTTTCGACGCCGGGACCGGCACGTTCACCGTGCCGGGCCGCACCGTGGCGGTGTTCGTCCAGCACTGACGGACCGTCCGGAACGGGCCCCGTACCGCCTCGTGGCGGTACGGGGCCCGTGTGGTTCCGGACCGGCCGTCACCTGGTTGGCCGGAAACAGCCGCTGGCACGGCCGGAACAGTGACGTGCCGCGCCCGCGCGGCGCTGCCGCCCGGGGTGCGGCCCCGGCGGCCGTCCCGAGCACTGGTCAGTGCCCGCCGGGGGTGGCCGAACGGTCCGGCGAAAATGAAAACGGTCGTCACGAGTTGTCGCGCCTGTAACACAGTCAAGGGGCCGGCCGGTATACGGTTTCGGTCGCTAATCGGCCAATCAGTGGCATGCATCTGTCATTAACGGCTCGTTTGCTGCCACGATTCCTCCGGCTGCAGACGAGGGGGCCCCACCCCCCGGTGCGGCCGTGCCAGGCCAGGAACAGCGCGTCCCCTGTCGGAATACCGCTCCACCTCGCTCCGCGAAACCGCACCCGCGCCGCGCACCCCGGCGGCGGGGGCCCCCACTGCGCCGCAACCCTGCGGCCAGGTTCTCTCCACCGCTCGCGAACCCGCGTCGGTCGGAAAAGGAGTCCGCATGTCCCGTTACACCCAGGCCCGGAAGGCGGCGGTTGTCATGGCCGCCACCACCGCGCTGCTGGTGACCGGTATCCCGGTCATCGCGCAGGCGGCCACCCCGGACGCTCCGGCCGCCGTCGCCGCCCAGCAGGCGAGCCGCGCCGAGCTCCTCTCCTCGGCGACCCAGCAGACCGCCTCCCTCGCCCAGACCCTGGGCCTGGGCAGCGAGGAGAAGCTGGTCACCAAGGACGTCGTCCAGGACGCGAACGGCACCCGCCACCTGCGCTACGAGCGCACCCTCAACGGCCTGCCGGTGCTCGGCGGCGACCTGGTGGTGCACCAGGCCCCCGGCGGCGCGACCACGGGCGTGGACCGCGCCAGCACCGCGACGCTGACCGGGGTCGGCACCACGCCGAAGCTGGCCGCGCCGGCCGCGCAGTCCGCCGCGCTCGCCGCCGAGTCGGGCGCCTCGCTGGACTCCGCTCCCCGCCTGGTGGTCTGGGCCGCCGACAACAACCCGCGGCTCGCCTGGGAGACGGTCGTGACCTCGACCGAGTCCGACGGCACCCCGAGCAAGATGCACGTGGTCACCGACGCCACCTCCGGCCAGGTGATCCAGAAGTTCGAGGGCGTCAAGACCGGCACCGGCAAGGGCGTCTTCGTCGGCAACGTCACCATCGGTACGACGCAGTCGGGTTCGTCGTACCAGATGAAGGACGGCACCCGCGGTGGGATGTACACCACCAACCTGAACCACGGGACCTCGGGCACCGGCACCCTGTACAGCAAGTCCACCGACAGCTGGGGCGACGGCACCGCCGCCAACAGCGAGTCCGCCGCGGTCGACGCCCACTTCGGCGTCGCGGCCACCTGGGACTACTACAAGAACACCTTCGGCCGCAACGGCATCCGCAACGACGGTGTCGGCGCCTACAGCCGCGTCCACTACGGCAACAACTACGTGAACGCGTTCTGGGACGACGACTGCTTCTGCATGACGTACGGCGACGGCGACGGCAACACCCACCCGCTGACCGAGCTGGACGTCGCGGGCCACGAGATGAGCCACGGCGTCACCGCAGCCACGGCGAACCTCAACTACTCGGGCGAGTCCGGCGGCCTCAACGAGGCCACCTCGGACATCTTCGGCACCATGGTGGAGTTCTACGCCAACATCCCGACCGACAACCCCGACTACCTGATCGGCGAGTTGATCGACATCAACGGGAACGGCACCCCGCTGCGCTACATGGACAAGCCGTCCAAGGACGGCCAGTCCGCCGACAACTGGTCCTCCACCGTCGGCAACAAGGACGTCCACTACTCCTCGGGCGTCGCCAACCACTTCTTCTACCTGCTGTCCGAGGGCAGCGGCGCGAAGGTCATCAACGGCGTCAGCTACAACTCGCCGACCAACAACAACATCACCGTCACCGGCATCGGCCGGGACAAGGCCGCCGCGATCTGGTACCGCGCGCTGACCACCTACATGACCTCCACCACCAACTACGCCGCGGCCCGCACCGCGACGGAGAAGGCGGCCACGGACCTGTACGGCGCCGGCAGCGCCGAGCTCACCGCGGTCGGCACCGCCTGGGCGGGCGTCAACGTGGGCACCGTGCCGAACCCGGGCGGCGTCGCCGTCACCAACCCGGGCAACCAGACCACCAAGGTCAACACCGCGGTCAACCTGGCCATCAAGGCCAGCGGCGGCACCGCCCCGCTGTCCTACTCGGCCACCGGCCTGCCGGCCGGCCTGTCGATCAACGCGTCGACCGGCGTCATCACCGGCACCCCGACCACCGTCGGCACGTCCAACGTCACCGTGACGGCCAAGGACGCCGCGAACAAGACCGGGACCACCAGCTTCACCTGGACGATCTCGGACACCACCAGCAACTGCACCCCGGCCCAGCTGCTCGGCAACGCCGGCTTCGAGACCGGCTCCGCCACGCCGTGGACCGCGACCAGCGGCGTCGTGGACAACAGCTCCTCGCAGGCCGCGCACGGCGGCACCTGGAAGGCCTGGCTGAACGGCTACGGCTCGACCCACACGGACACCCTCTCGCAGACGGTGACCATCCCGGCGAGCTGCAAGGCCACGCTCAGCTTCTACCTGCACATCGACAGCGCCGAGTCCGGCTCGACGGTGTACGACAAGCTGGCCGTGACGGTCAACGGCACCGCGCTGAAGACCTACTCCAACGTGGACGCGGCCGCCGGCTACCAGCTGCGCACCTTCGACCTGTCGGCCTACGCGGGCCAGACGGTCACCCTGAAGTTCAACGGCACCGAGGACTCCTCGCTGCAGACGAGCTTCGTCATCGACGACACCTCGATCGCGACCAGCTGACCCCGCGCCGGTAGCGCCGGCGGAACCAGGTGAGACAGGGACAGGGCCCGGCAGCGACGGCTGCCGGGCCCTGTGTCGTGCGCCCCGCCGCCGTGAGGTTCCGGAAACCCCGCGGCAACGGCCGGGCAACCCCCGGGCAACACGAAACACGGGTGAAACGCGGCCGTCCGCGACCGGAAATCCGCCCTCGCAACACTCTCCCAACGACCTGCGACCCCTCCCCACCCGTCGCCCGGCACCGGCCCCCACCGAGGGCGTCCGCGGGCGGCCCCCATGTCAACGCAGGCCTCTGGGAAGGCACCCCCGTGATGTTCCTGGCAGACCCGTCGCCCGGCCTCGACACCGGTGACACCGCCTGGCTGCTGGCCAGTACCGCACTCGTCCTGCTGATGACCCCGGGCCTGGCGCTCTTCTACGGCGGCATGGTCCGCACCAAGAGCGTGCTCAACATGATCATGATGAGCTTCGTCTCGATCGCCGTGGTCACCGTGGTCTGGCTGCTGGCCGGCTACTCGCTCGCGTTCGCGCCGGACGCCGGCGGCTGGGGCCTGATCGGCGGGCTCGACCACCTCGGGATGGCCGGGATCACCCCCGCCTCGCTCACCGGGCACGTGCCCACCGTGCTGTTCGCCACCTTCCAGCTGACCTTCGCGGTCATCACCGCCGCGCTGATCAGCGGTGCCATCGCGGACCGGGCCAGGTTCGGCTCCTGGGTGGCCTTCACCGCCGTCTGGACGCTGCTGGTCTACGTGCCGGTGGCGCACTGGGTGTTCGCGCCCGGCGGCTGGATCCTGTCGGAGCTCGGCGCGCTGGACTTCGCCGGCGGCACCGTGGTCGAGGTCAACTGCGGTGCGAGCGGCCTGGCCCTGGCCCTGCTGCTCGGCCCGCGGATCGGCTTCCGGAAGGAGGCGATGCGCCCGCACAGCCTGCCGCTGGTGCTGCTCGGCGCGGGCCTGCTCTGGTTCGGCTGGTTCGGCTTCAACGCGGGCTCGGCCCTGGGCGCCAACGGCCTGGCCGCGTCCGCGCTGCTCAACACCCAGGCGGCCGGCTGTACCGGGCTGCTCGGCTGGCTGCTGGTGGAGAAGCGCCGGGACGGCCACGCCACCACGCTCGGCGCGGCCTCCGGCGCGGTGGCCGGCCTGGTCGCGATCACCCCGTCGTGCGGCAGCGTCGACCTGGTCGGCGCACTGGTGATCGGGCTGGCCGCGGGCGTGGTCTGCTCGTACGCCGTCAGCTGGAAGTTCCGCCTCGGCTTCGACGACTCGCTGGACGTGGTGGGCGTGCACTTCGTGGCCGGCGTCATCGGCACCGCGCTGATCGGCCTGTTCGCCACCACCGCGATGACCGGCGGCCCGGCGGGCCTGCTGCACGGCGGCGGCCCCGGACAGCTGGGCAAGCAGCTGGTGGCGGTCGTCGTGGTCGCGCTGTACGCCTTCGCGGTGACGTACGGGATCGGCTGGGCGATCGACCGGGTGATGGGCTTCCGCGCCAGCGAGGAGCACGAACTCACCGGTCTGGACCTCGCCGTGCACGCCGAGACCGCGTACGATCACGGCGTCCTCGGGCACGGCACGACCGCCCACGCCACCCCCACCGTGCTCACGCACCCGTCCGACAGGGCCCCCTCCGCATGAAGCTGATCACCGCGATCGTCAAGCCGTTCAAGCTGGACGAGGTCAAGAACGCGCTGCAGGCCGTCGGCGTGCACGGACTGACCGTCACCGAGGCCAGCGGGTACGGCCGGCAGCACGGGCACACCGAGGTCTACCGGGGTGCCGAGTACCGGATCGACCTGGTGCCCAAGGCCCGGATCGAGGTCGTGGTGGAGGACGAGGACGCCGAGCGGGTGATGGAGGAGATCGTCCGCGCCGCCCGCACCGGGAAGATCGGCGACGGCAAGGTCTGGTCGGTGCCGGTGGAGACCGTCGTCCGGGTCCGCACCGGCGAGCGCGGTCCGGACGCCGTCTGAGGCGTGTTCGACACGCCTCAGGGCGTCCCCCGGTCCGCGAGCCCGGGGAGCAGCAGCCAGGCCCGGTCGGCGGCGATCTGCTGCCACCGGGCCAGTTCGGACGGCGGGGTGTCCCGGGTGCGGCGCGGGTTGTACGACGGGTCGTCGGAGTCGTGCAGGGTGCCGTTGTGGACGGCGAGCGCGACCCGGGTGCCGTCCGGGAACGGCATCCAGATCCGGTAGGTGACCCAGGCGGTGTCCGCGGTCTCCAGGATCTCGACGATCTGCGGGTCCGGGCCGGGGCCCGGCTCGCGGGAGCAGTGGTAGTCGGCCCGGTCCCACGCGTCGGTGCGGTCGTCACAGGACGGCGCGGTGGCCCGGGAGGCCGGGCCGTGCACCTCGACCGAGAGGGTGGCGGCGCCCCGGCCGTCGTCGTACCTGGTCCAGAGCACGGCGTCGGCCGCCGGGTCGAGGGTGAGCTGGTCGGCGCCGGGCTCGGCGTCCAGCCGGGTGCCCGGGCCGAGCAGCCGGGCCAGCGTGTCGCGCAGGGCGGTGCGCTGCTGCTCCCTCAGCTGTTCCGGGCCGGGCGTGGGGGCGGTGGCAGCGGCGGTGGGCCCGGCCGGCAGCTCGCCGTGCCCCCGGCCGGGCGGCCGCGGCAGGTCGGCGAGCGCCAGGGCGGCGGCCAGCGCGAGGACGGCGGCGGCCGAGGCGGCCTGGCCGATCCGGCGGCGGCGGTGCAGCACGCGGCCGCGCCGGGTGGCCTCGGCGAGCATCACGGCGACGGGCGGGTGCAGGCCCTGGACGCCGGCGCCGAGCAGCCGGCCGAGCTCGTGTTCGAGGCGCCGGGCGGTCTCCGGACCGAGGTCCGGGTCCGAGTCCGGGCCCGGGGCAGGGGCCGGGACGGCGTCCGGGTCGGGTTCCGGGTCGGGTTCCGGTGCGGGGGCCAAGGCGGGGTCCTCGTCGGGTTGGTGGGGCACTGGTGCGCGGGCGGGGGTCAGGGCTGGAGCAGCAGTTCGCGGTCGTCGGCGAGGATCTCGCGCAGCCGGGCCAGCGAGCGGGTGGAGAGGCCCTTGACGGCGGCCGGGCTGGTGCCGAGCATCTCGGCGACCGCCTCGATGGAGTGGTCCTCCAGGTAGCGCAGCACCACCACCGCCCGGTTGCGCGGGGGCAGCGTGCGCAGGGCGGCCACCAGGGTGAGCCGCAGCTCGGTGCCGGGCCCGGTGCGGTCGTCGAGCGCGGTGGGGGAGTCGGGCAGGTCGGCGACGGCGATCTCGCCGGAGCGGCGCAGCCGGCGGTGCGACAGGTAGCAGCGCAGCAGCACCTTGCGGGCGTACGCGTCGAGCGACGGGTCGTCCTCGCCGCGGTGCAGCCGGCCCCAGACCGAGTACATCTTGGCCAGGGTGGTCTGGACGAGGTCCTGGGCCTGGTGCCAGTCGCCGCACATCAGGTAGGCGACCTGGAAGAGCCGTCCGGCCCGGCTGGCCGCGAACGCCTCGAAGTCGCCCGCCCCGTTCATCGGTCCCCCGTGCACTGTTCGTCGGCCCTGCGCTGTCATCACTCTCCACGCCGTGGCGGGCGGAAAAGTCGCATACGAGTTTTCCGGAGCTGCAGAAACGTTGTTTCCAAGGCCTTGACGGGCCCTTGCCACGAGCCTAGGTTCGGCGCTGCAAGTTTCCGGAAAGTTTCAGCAAGCTTTCACGAGCGGTACCCCAGGCTGCCCCCACCCCAGCCCCCAGGAGACATCGTGGTCACCACCGCCCCCACCCGCCGGCGTGCCAGAACGGCCGGCGCGCTGACCGCCTCGGCGGCACTCGCGCTCTCGCTCACGGCGGCCTTCGGCGCCGCCCCCACCGCCGGGGCCACCCCGCCCGGCAGCGGCAAGGACGTCACGGCCACGCTCTTCGAGTGGCGCTTCGACTCCGTCGCCAAGGCCTGCACCGACACGCTCGGCCCGAAGGGCTACGGCTTCGTCGAGGTCTCGCCGCCCCAGGAGCACATCCAGGGCAGCCAGTGGTGGACCTCCTACCAGCCGGTGAGCTACAAGATAGCCGGGCGCCTGGGCGACCGGGCGTCCTTCAAGAGCATGATCGACACCTGCCACGCGGCCGGGGTCAAGGTGGTCGCCGACTCGGTGATCAACCACATGTCGGCCGGTTCGGGCACCGGAACCGGCGGGACCGCCTACACCAAGTACAACTACCCCGGGTACTACCAGGACTGGGACTTCCACTCCTGCCGCGCCGCGATCAGCAACTACAACGACCGCGGCAACGTGCAGAACTGCGAGCTGGTCAACCTGTCCGACCTGGACACCGGCAGCTCCTACGTCCAGCAGACCATCGCCCACTACCTGGACGACCTGGGTTCGCTCGGCGTCGACGGCTACCGGATCGACGCGGCCAAGCACATCGCCGCCGCCGACCTCGCCGCGATCAAGGGCAAGACGGCCAACCCCAACGCGTACTGGGTCCAGGAGGTCATCTACGGCGCCGGCGAGCCGGTCCAGCCCTCCGAGTACACCGGTACCGGCGACGTGGACGAGTTCCGCTCCGGCACCTGGCTCAAGAGCGCCTTCCAGGGCGGCCGGCTCGCCGACCTCGCCACCTGGGGCTCGGGCCTGCTGCCCACCGACAAGGCCCGCACCTTCGTCGACAACTGGGACACCGAGCGCAACGGCTCCACGCTGACCTACAAGGACGGCTCCGCCTACACCCTGGCCAACGTCTTCATGCTGGCCCACCCGTACGGCGCGCCCAACGTCTACTCCGGCTACGCCTTCACCGGCCACGACGACGGCCCGCCGAACGGCGGCACGGTCAACGCCTGCTACAGCGACGGCTGGAACTGCACGCACGCCTGGCGGCAGGTGGCCAACATGGTCGGCTTCCGCAACGCGGTGGCCGGCACCGCGATCACCAACTGGTGGTCCAACGGCAACAATGCGGTCGCCTTCGGCCGGGGCACCAAGGGCTTCGTGGCGCTCAACCGCGAGTCCGGCCCGGTCACCCAGACCTTCCAGACCTCGCTGCCGACCGGCTCGTACTGCGACGTCCAGCACGGTGACCCGGCCGCGGGCGGCTGCACCGGCCCGTCGTACACCGTCGGCCCGGACGGCCGGTTCACCGTCACCGTCGGCGCGGGCGACGCGGTGGCCCTGTACGTCGGCGCGCCGGGCGGCTCCGGCGGCGTCCCGGTGAGCAGCGGCGCGTCCTTCGCGGTCAACGCCACCACGGTGTACGGCCAGAACATCTTCGTGGTCGGCGGCAACGCCGCCCTCGGCGGCTGGGACCCGGCCCGCGCGCTGCCGCTCTCCTCGGCCGCCTACCCGGTCTGGAAGCTGGACGTGGCGATGCCCGCCGGCACGGCCTTCGAGTACAAGTACGTCCGCAAGGACGCCTCCGGCGCGGTGACCTGGGAGTCCGGGGCCAACCGGACGGCGACGGTGCCCGCCTCGGGCGCGGTGACGCTGAACGACACCTGGCGGAACTGACGGCACGGCCGAGGGCCGCCCACCGGTGCGCACC
>NZ_JBEYVJ010000133.1:0-19341 GCF_040643935.1 Kitasatospora sp. NPDC047058
GCCGCTCTTGCGCTCTGGTGCACCGTCTGCGCCCCGACGCCGCAGCCCGCCTCCAGCACCCGGCTGCCCGCCGGGTACGCCGTGCCCCCGTGCAGCAGTTCCGCGAGGGTGTTCGCCTGGTCGCCGAGGCGCTGCGCCTCGGTCGTCGAGTAGCCGTGCACGTAGCCGGCATCGGTCGTCCGTGTGGTCGTCTCCGTGGTCATGACCCCACCCTGGCCCCCACAATGGACCGGTGAACAGGTCCAAAGCGGCGGCTGTCAACAGGTCCAAAACCGCGAGCGCCGACTTCCTCCAGCTCGACACCGCCGACGCCCCGCCCGGCGGGCTCGCCGACTGGCTGGCCCGGCAGCTGCGCCGGGCGATCGCGGACGGCCGCCTCCCCACCGACAGCCGGCTGCCCGCCACCCGGGTGCTCGCCGCCGAGCTGGGCGTCTCCCGAGGAGTCGTCACCGACGCCTACCGGCGCCTCACCGAGGAGGGCCAGATCGCCGGCCGGGGCAGGGGCGGCACCGTCGTCGTCGCCACCCCCGCACCGCCGCCCCCGCCCGTCGGACCGCCCGCCGCGGCACCCGCCCTGTTCGACGCCGCGCCCGTCCCCGCCAGCTTCGACGCGCTGCGCGCCGCCCCCGCCCGGATCGACCTCGGGCCCGGCGTCCCCGACCTCGCCGCCTTCCCCCGGGCCGCCTGGCTCCGCGCCGAACGCGCCGTCCTCGACGCGCTCCCCGCCCACGGCTTCGGCTACGGCGACCCCCGCGGCACCCCCGAACTGCGGCGCGCCGTCGCCCACTGGCTCGCCCGCAACCGGGGCATCCGCGCCGACCCCGACGAGGTGCTGATCGTCGCCGGCGCCGCCCAGGCCCTCACCCTGCTCGGCCAGGTGTTCGCCGGACAGGGCATCACCGAGGTCGCCGTCGAGGACCCCGGCTCGCTCGGCACCCGCCAGCACCTCGGCCACTGGCTCACCGCCACCCCGCCCGTCCCGGTCGACGCCGACGGCATCCGGGTCGACGCCCTGCGCGCCACCGGCGCCCCCGCCGTCCTGCTCACCCCCGCCCACCAGTTCCCGACCGGCGTCGTGCTCGGCGGCGAACGGCGCCGCGAACTGCTCCGCTGGGCCGGCGAGGGCGGCCTCGTCATCGAGGACGACTACGACGCCGAACACCGCTACGACCGCGCCCCCGTCCCCGCCCTCCGCGGCGTCCGCCCCGAGCAGGTCTGCTACACCGGCAGCGTCTCCAAACTGCTCGCGCCCGCCCTGCGCACCGGCTGGCTGCTCGTACCGCCGCGCCACCGCGAGGCCGTCCTCGCGGCCAAGCGCTACACCGACCTCGGCAACGCCGCCCTGCCGCAACTGGTCCTCGCCCGGCTGATGGAGAACGGCGACCTGGAACGCCACCTGCGCCTGCTGCGCCCGCGCCACCGGCGCCGTCGCGACGCGATGATCGCCGCGATCGGCACCCACCTGCCGGGCGCCGTCGTGCACGGCGCGGCGGCCGGACTGCACCTGACGGTCACCCTCCCGGCCGGCCTGGACTGCTCCGACACCGAGCTCGCCACGGCCGCGCTCGCGCACGGCGTCAAGGTGCAGCCGCTCTCCTGGCACGCCCGGCTGCCGCAGCCGCCCGGGCTGGTGCTCGGCTACGCGGCCGGGGCGCCCGGGGAGATCGAGGAGGGCGTCGCTGTCCTGGGCCGGCTGGTGCGGCGAATGGGGTGACGGCGGGCGCGTTGGAGGGGCTGCGGTCCGTCCGGCCCCGTTACGCTGACGCCGCCCCGTGAGTCCGAGCCCGTGAGTCCGAGCCCGTGAGCCCGTGCGGCCGTGAGCCCGGACCCGGGTGCCCGGCCAGCCTGCACACCCGTGCAGCCCGTACCGTCCGTACCGCCCGTACCCGTTCCCCCCACCCGGGAGGCCCGATGCCGTCGCTCCGGCGGACCGTCCACGTCGCGGTGCTGACGCTGCTGCTGACCGCCCTGACCCCGCCGCCGCACGGCGCGGCGCGCGGGTCCCACCGGCCGCCGTCCACCGCCGAGAGGAAGAAGCCCATGCCGACCGAGGACTCCCGCCTGCTCGCCGGCCGACGGATCGTCTACTCCTACCACGGCCCCACCCCGCCGCCCGACCTGCTCCGGATCATCCGCGAGGGCCGGGCGGCCGGGGTCATCCTGTTCGGCGAGAACACCGCCCCGCCGGCCCAGCTCCACGACGCGGTCGAGAAGATGCGACAGGCCGCCGCCGAGGCGCCGGGCGCCCGCCCGCTGCTGCTGATGACCGACCAGGAGGGCGGCAAGGTCCGCCGGCTCACCGGCGAGCCCGTCCTCTCCGCCCGCAACACCGGGCTGGCGGTGCACCCGGTCACCGCGGCGGCCGACTCCGGTGCCGGCGCCGGCCGCAACCTCGCCGCGGCCGGCCTGAACACCAACCTCGCCCCGGTCCTCGACGTGTACGACACGCCCGACAACTTCATCGACCACTCCGAGCGTTCCTACAGCCAGGACCCCACCGTGGTGGCCGAGTTGGGCGCAGCCTTCGTCACCGCCCAGCAGACCCTCGGCGTCGCCGCCACCGCCAAGCACTTCCCCGGCCTCGGCGCCGCCGCCCGCGACAAGAACACCGACGAAGGCCCCGTCACCCTCTCCGTCGGGCTCGACGAGCTCCGCTCCCGCGGGGAGGCCCCCTACCACGCCGCCATCGCCGCCGGCGTCCGCCTGGTGATGACCTCCTGGGCCGTCTACCCCGCCCTCGACGCGGCCCACCCGGCCGGGCTCTCCCGCACCGTCGTCCAGGGCGAACTCCGTGACCGCCTCGGCTTCGACGGCGTCACCATCACCGACGCCATCGAGGCCGGCGCCCTCGACTCCTACGGCGACACCCCCGCCCGGGCCCTCGCCGCCGCCGAGGCCGGCATGGACCTGCTGCTCTGCTCGGGCCGCGACGTCCAGCAGGGCGAGGCCGCCGCCGACGCGCTCGCCATCGCCCTCGACTCCGGCCACCTCTCCCGCGCCGAGTTCCTGGAGGCGGTCACCCGGATCGACACCCTCCGCGCCTCCCTCGGCGCGCCCCTGGGCGCCTACCCCGGCGGCTCGTAGGCCGGGCTCGTGGGCCGGGCTCGTGTGCCGGGCGGTCCCGGTCGTGTCGGTGGCGGGGGATACCGTCCGGGCCATGGGTTTCTCCGGAACTTTCCTGGTGGCACGGGCCGATCGCCCGCTGACCGAGTTGTCGGCACTGCGGGCGGTCGACGCCTCGCCCTGCTGGTCGGCCGGGGACGGCCCCTGGCAGATCCTGCAACTGTCCCCGATCGCCGAGCCGGACGACTCGATCGTGACCGAGACGGCCGCCCCGGTGCTCGTCCTGCACGTCCAGGACAGCGACTTCGCCGGCGTACGGGCCGTCAGCCCGGGCGGCCCGGTCTGGCACTGCGTGCTCTCGCCGGAGACGGCGCGTGACTACGACGTCCCCGAGCGGTGGATCGGCGAACCCGACGAGGTCACCGATCACGCCGTCGCCTGGGCGGAGGAGGCGGGGCTGCGGCCGGACCGGGCGGCCGTGCGGGCAGTCCTGGAGGCGGAGTCCGACCCGTTCGCCGAGGACCTGGTCGTCGACCTGGTCCACGCCCTGGGCTTCCGGTTCGACGCCGGCCGGAGCCTGCACGATCCCCGCTGAGCCGCTGCTGTCGCTCGGTCAGCCGGCGAGCAGCTCGCGCAGGTCGAGGATGCGGTAGCCGCGCTCGCGGACGGCGTCGATGATCAGGGGCAGGGCCTCGGCGTCGAGGCAGGAACGGTCCGGGCTCTCGTCGGAGGTGCCGACGTGGAGCTGGAGGACGGCACCGGGGGTGAGGGCGGCGAGGGCGCGGTCGACCGCCTTGGCGGCGGTCATGCCCCCGGCCGGGCCGAGGTAGCCGTTGGTGTCGGCGGTGAACTCGAGGTCGGCGAAGCCGAGGGCGTTCACCTCGGCGATCCGCTGCGGCGTGGTCTCGCTGTAGGGGAAGCGGAAGAAGGGCAGCGGTTCGGTGCCCCCGGCCCGGCGGATCGCCGCGTCGGCACGCAGCACCTCGTCACGGGCCTGTCGGGTGGTCAGGTCGGTGAAGTACGGGTGGCTGTAGGAGTGGTTGCCGAGCCCGTGCCCCGCGGCGGCCATCGCACGGACGGCGGCCGGGTGCTGCTCGGCGAACTGCCCGGTGGGGAAGAAGGTCGCCGGCGCACCGCGGTCCCGCAGCTCGGCGAGGACGGCGTCCAGGCCGGTCTCGTCCCAGGCGGCGTTGAAGGTGATCGCCACGACCCGTTCCCCGGTGGGCAGCCGGCGGACCTCGGCACCGAGCAACGAGGCGGGCGGGGCGGCGGCGGTCACGGTGAGGACGGCGGCCAGGACGGCGGCCAGGACGGCGGCAACGGCGAGCAGACGCTTCACGGCCTCCCAACGCGGCCGGCCGGTGCGGGGACACGGTGCCGCGGCCGTTCGGGTGGGCCGGCGGCCACCGGGGGTCACGGCATCGGGGTCACGGCAGCACCCGGCTGCCGGTGACGGCCGGGCGCTGGGCGGACGCCCGGTTCCCGGCAGGCACCAACTGGCCGGTCGCCGCGAGGGCGAGGCGCGAGAACAGCGTGCCGGAGAAGCCGAAGAGCAGGGCGATGGCCAGCGCGATCGGCTGCCCCGGCGCATCCCACGAGTTGTGGAGGAACACCTGGCCGAGCAGGTTGAGTTCGGGATCGGCGAGCATCCGGACCAGCAGCAGACCGCCCGGCGCGGCCAGCGCTCCGCCGACCGGTGCCAGCACCAACACGCCCCAGGAGGACGGGCGTTGCGCCCGCATCACACCGATCAGCGGGGACAGGAACCCGCCCAGGCCGCCGACCAGCATGGTGAGCCGGTGGTCCAGCACCAACCCGATCAGCAGCACCATCCCCAGCCCGGTCAGCGTCAGCCAGAGCGCGATCCGCTGCTGCTCGTACTCCCGCTCGTAGTCGGCGTCCTCCTGGTCGTGCAGCTGCTCGGTGACGGCCAGCAGCAGCGCCCGCGCCTGCGCGTCACTGCGCTCCGGCGAGGCCAGCTCGGTGCCGAGCTCCGGCCGCCCCGGGAGAGGTGCGCCCTCCAGGCGGAGGCGGAGGGCCTCACGCCGGGCCGCGATCTCCTCCGGCCCTTCGAGTTGCAGGAGTTGGCGCTCGGCGTTGTGCAGCACCCGCCAGGCGGCGGCCGCCTTGGAGAGCGGGATCCCGATCGCCCCGCTCTTGGCCGTCAGCCGCCACACCACCGTGCCGCTGCGCTCCAGATCGTCCAGCCGGCCGACGACCGCCGACAGCGTAGCCGTGCGGACCGCGTCGTCGGGGGCCGAGGCGGCGAGCACCGCCGCCCGTGCCCGGCAGTCGAGGATCCGGCCCTGGAGCAGGCGGTAGCGCGGCGCCGCGATCAGGCCGCGGCTGGTGATGTAGACGATGATCAGGTAGCTGATGCACACCAGCTCCAGCGCCCAACGGCCGCCGCCCACCATGGTCTCCCACATCGGATCCCCCTCGCATGCCGCGTCGGGCCGCCCGTGTCTGCGCGGGCCGGCAGCCTCATCCTCCTCCCGGCGGGGTGTCCGGGGGAGGAAAATCCCGATCTTCGGCAGCCTCCGCGGAGCTCATTTGGATCTCAGATGTCGTTGCTCCGGTGGTCGATCTGGATCCACTGGATCTCGACGTCCGTGATGGCGGAGCTGAGGCGTGACCGCAGGCCGTCCTCGGAGTCCGTGATCCCCGTGAGGAGGACGGTGAACGGCTTGGCCGCGGCCCGGCGGGCGAGGAACGCGGTGGCGTTCGGCAGGCGGCCCGGTCCGGGAAGCGGCGGCATGTGGGCCGGGTGCAGGAGATACGTCGTCTCCGGGTCGACGTCGGCGCGGGCGTGCAGCCGGGGAAGCTCGGCGTCCGTCGCCCCGTACTGCTTGGCCACGGCAGCGGCGGCCCGGTGGGCCGGGCCGACGGCCAGCCCGGTCCCGATGCACCGGTAGAAGTCGCGGGCGAAGTCCTGGGCCAGCCCGTCGCGCACCCGGCCCTGGTAGCCGATGGCGCAGCCGACGCACTGCGCGAGCTCCTCGGCGATCGCCGAGCTGTCGCAGGCGTTGAGCACGGCGAGGCGGACTGCCTTTCCTACGCTGGTCAGCAGTTCGCCGAGCCCGGCGGTGACCATCGGGGCGTCGCCGCCGTCCGAGGTCAGGACCCGCAGCCCGTCGACGGTCGCGTGGCCGGAGAAGTGGATCACGGTGGGAGCGTGGTCCAGCACCAGCCCCAGGATGTCCTCGCCCCGGACGGCCTGGGCCGGTTGCAGCTTCAGGCCGTCACGGTAGCGGGACGCCCGGATCGAGTCGCTCACCTGGCGCTGCTCGTCGGCCGTGTTGGGGCCGCCGAGGTGGGGAGCGACGGCGGCCAGCATGAGGACGACGGCGGGCGGTGGTGGCGTCGTCACCCCTTCGCTGCCTGGGTGTCGGTGGCGAGGACGGCCTGGAGGACGGTGCTCAGGGCTGCCGCCCGGGAGGGGCGCGCGCCGATGAGGGCGGCGAGTTCGGCGAGGACGCGGTCGCGGTCGCCGGGGGTGGGGGTCCTCGCCTCGGCAGCCGCGGCGAGGACGTCGGCGGGGGCTGCGGTTGCCGCGATGTGGGCGGCGAGGGGGGTGGGGCGGGGAGCGGGCGTGTCGTCGGGCTCGATGCTGGCAGGTGCCGCTTCCGCGGGGGCGAGGGCGCGGGCGGCGAGCCAGTGTGCGGCTGCTGTCCAGAAGGAGCTGAGGACGAACTCCTCCAGTACGGCGAGCCACTCCAGGGTCGGGCCGTCGGCGATCTCCAGCGCCCGCTGGATCCGGGCGTGGAGCGCCTGGTGGTTAGCGAGGGCCTGGTAGGCGGGTTCGATCCCGTCGGACGTGGCCAGCGCGAGGATCGCCCGGTGGGTCGCGATCACTGGATTCGGGCCCTGTTGTCCATCGGCCATGGCGGCGAGGGCTGCGTCGGCGTCGGGAGCCAGCAGATCCTGGGCGTGGGCGGTGAGGAATGCTGTCGACCGCGTCCAGCCCTCCTCTCGCGCGCCTTCCTTGATCCACTCGACGAGCGTCTCCTGCAGCAGCATCGGGCGGTAGACCGCCATCGCGGGAGCACCCGCACGCATTTGGTCGAGGAATTGGTCGTGGCGAGCGGCGGATGGTGACAGGAGAGTCAACTCCTGAAGTGCCAAGTGTGAGTCGTCGTAGAGAAGTTCGGGGTGATCTAGTAGGAAACGGTAGGAGTCCGACCAGGTGTCGGTGTTGATCCAGTCTGCGGCCAGCTGCAGCGACTCGGGTGTGATGTCCAGCCAGGACGAGGCTTTCGATTCGGCGCACAGGTCCGTGATGACCTCGCGCTGTCCCGGCGCGTCGGCGGCGATGCTCCGCAGCCGTTGGCGGACCTGGAAGGCCACGCGTGCGCCGAGTTCCTGGGTGGGGCGGAGCAATGCGCACAGAGCCACGACGCCTTCGCCGATCCCGATTCGGTGGACCAGGAACTCGGCCCGGCGGTGGGCGATGTTGGCTGCTATGCGCGGCTGACCGCGCCAGTCGTCGATGACGTCATCGAAGAGCCGGAGCGCTTGGGCCGTTAGTCCGACCTCGGCTAGGCATGTCGCGAGGTTGTTGAGGCTGCCGGCGAGGTTGGGGAGGTAGGCGTCGGGGTTGGCCTGGGCGAGGTTGCGGTAGGTGGTGGCGGCTTCTTGGGCGGGGGCGAGGGCTTCGTCGTGCCTTCCGACTGCGGACAGGTGCGCGGCGAGGTTGTTGAGGCTGCCGGCGAGGTCGGGGAGGTAGGCGTCGGGGTTGGCGCGGGCGAGGTCGCGGCGGATTCGTACGGCTTCCTGGACGGGGGCGAGGGCATCGTCGCGCCTTCCGGCCTCGGAGAGGTGGTTGGCGAGGTTGTTGAGTGCCATGGCGAGGTCGGGGAGGTAGGCGTCGGGGTTGGCGCGGGCGAGGTCGCGGTAGGTGGTGGCGGCCTCTTGGGCGGGGGCGAGGGCTTCGTTGCGCCTGCCGCCCTCGGACAGGGCTGCGGCGAGGTTGTTGAGTGCCATGGCGAGGTTGGGGAGGTAGGCGTCGGGGTTGGCGCGGGCGAGGTCGCGGCGAATTCGTACGGCTTCCTGGACGGGGGCGAGGGCTTCCTCGCGCCTGCCGACGCCGGCGAGTCGTGCGGCGAGGTTGTTGAGTGCCATGGCCAGGTCGGGGAGATGGGCGTCGGGGTTGGCGTGGGCGAGGTCGCGGCGGATTCGTACGGCTTCCTGGACGGGGGCGAGGCCTTCGTCGCGCCTGCCGACTGCGGCGAGACATGTGGCGAGGGTGCTGAGGCTGCCGGCCAGGTCGGGGAGATGGGCGTCGGGGTTGGCGCGGGCGAGGTTGCGGTAGGTGATGGCGGCTTCTTGGGCGGGGGCGAGGGCTTCGTCGCGCCTGCCGACTGCGGCGAGTCGTGTGGCGAGGTTGCTGAGGGTGCCAGCGAGGTTGGGGAGGTGGGCGTCGGGGTTGGTGTTGGCGAGGTTGCGGTAGGTGATGGCGGCTTCCTGGGCGGGGGCGAGGGCTTCCTCGCGCCGGCCGACTGCGGACAGGTGTGCGGCGAGATTGTTGAGGGTGGCGGCGAGGTTGGGGAGGTGGGCGTTGGGGTTGGCGCGGGCGAGGTTGCGGTAGGTGATGGCGGCTTCCTGGGCGGGGGCGAGGGCTTCCTCGCTCCGGCCGACCTCGGACAATGCTGCGGCGAGGTTGTTGAGTGCCATGGCGAGGTTGGGGAGGTGGGCGTTGGAGCTGCCGCGGGCGAGCTCGCGGTAGATGGTGGCGGCTTCTTGGGCGGGGGCGAGGACTTCCTCACGGCGGCCGACTGCGGCGAGACACGTGGCGAGGTTGTTGAGGCTGCCAGCGAGGTCGGGGACGTGGTCGGGGTTGGTGTTGGCGAGGTTGCGGTAGGTGGTGGCGGCTTCTTGGGCGGGGGCGAGGGCTTCGTCGCGCCGCCCAACCTCGGACAGGTAAGCGGCGAGGTCGTGTAGGGCGCTGGCGAGGTCGGGGAGGTAACTCCCGGGATCAGCCGCAACGAGCTGCCGCAGCGCCGCCACGCCGGGCCCGCCCGCGCTGAGGGCGTGGGCGGCGATCCTCTGCCGCACGTAGGGGTTGACCAATTCCGGCTGTCCCCCCTCACCGGCCTGTTCCAACAGCAGGGCGACGAACGCCCCGACGATCGCCAGCGCCGCCGGCGTTCCGTCCACGGCGGCGGGCCCCGAGACGCCCCGGAGGTGGGTGACCAACTCCCGGTGGTAGAGGCGGTAGACGGCCTGCGGGCCGTCGCTGTCCTCGACGATGTAGCGCCCGTAGTGCTTCAGCAGCCAGTCGATGTCGTCCGGCCCGTACACAGTGCCTTCCTCGCTCACGGCCTGGGCTGCCGTCTCCCAGACACCGAGAGCGGGCATACCGTAGCCCGCCGCCCAGGCCAGCGCGGTGAGCAGGTCCTGGGCGGCGTCCGGTAGGGCAACGCCGTCCCGGTGGCGAACGTCACCAGCGGCAAGGTCGTTCCGCAGAGCCTCGGCGATGGTGGACGGGATCAGGTCGTGCCAGGGCCGCTCCGGGTTGGCCGACAGAGCGTGGGCCAGTGAGGACGCGACGATCCGTGCGAAGAGGAAGCCGCCGCTCCCACGGGCCGCTCGGTCGGCCAGGACCGGGGCGATCTCGCTCGCGGTCGCGTCCGGTAGCCCGTCGGCGATCAGCCGCTTCTCGACGTACTCGGCGATGTCGCCCACCGTGTCCGGTTCCTGGTCGAGGTCGACTGTCAGGACCGAAGACTGCATGATCCGGCTGAGTGCGGCGTCCAGGGTCTCGCCGGACTGCTGCTGGTGCGGCTGGAACGGGCGGTCGCGCGAGGCGAGCAGGACCGTGCAGAGGCGGCTCAAGGGGACCAGCAGCTGTTCGGAGATCAGCCCGGCCTGCCCGGGCGCCGCCTCGTCGAGGCCGTCCAGCACCAGGAGGCGACGCCGGTGCTCGGCCCTCTCCTGCTTCTCCAGCTCGGAGATCAGCGCAGCCGGAGTCTTCGGCACGGGAAGGCCGAGGGGGTACGCCAGGGACTCGGCGAGATCCTGCACGTTCATGCCGCGCAGGTGCAGGGCGACGTCCACGACGCCCTCGCCGGGGTCCGGTTCGCCCTCGGCGAGGGGTGCGTGGGCCATGAGGTCGGCGCGCTGGACCGTGTTGGAGAGGGCGGCGATCCGGCCGGCCACGGCGGACTTGCCGACTCCGGCGCTGCCGGTCAACAGCAGCATCCCCGCGGGCCGTTCGGCCATCCAGGCCGTGATCTTCTCAAGGGCCCGCTGGCGCCCGGTGAAGAGCCAGCCCTCCTCGGTCCGGGCGATCCCGCGCGCGGCCAGGATCAGGTGTTCGACCAGGTCCTCGGAGCCCGGGGGGCTGAACAGCGGGTTGTGGAACATCGGGAGCGGCCGCTCGGTGCTGACCAGAGCGGGGCGCTGTCCGCTGGTGGGCCACTCCGCGATCACGGCCTGGGCCAGGGTGTGGCCGGTGATGCCCTCGTTCCGGACGCTCCACTCGTGCCGGTACTGGCCGTCCACGTCGGCGTCGCCACCCGGGGCGTCCGAGCGACGGCGCGGGCCCTCCCGGAGGAGCCGCAGCACCGTCTCCAGGAGGACGCCGCGGGCGCCGGCCGCCTTCTCGTGCGGCTGGCAGGCGGCGAGTACGCCCAGCCAGCGGGCGCGGGGCTCGGGTGCGGGGCGAAGCGACCACGTCTTGAACGCCTGGTTCAGTGCGGCCATGAGGCCGGCGCCCGAGTGGCACGTGTCGAGCAGCAGCAGGATCTGATCTGCTCCGCTCTTCACCGCCTGGTTGGCCACCTGCTCGGAGGTGGAGTAGCCCTCGAGGTCGGTTAGGTCCGCGGTGTCCCGGGCGATCAGCTTCAGGAGCCCGCTGCCGTCGACCTCGCCGTGGCCGGACCAGGCGACCACCGCCGGTCCGTGCTTGCCCCCGTCCGACCAGTCGCGTGCCCAGCTCCGCAGAGCGGTACGCACGTCGTCCTGCCCGGGATTCGGCACGATCACCGACCGGAAGCCGTACCCGCCGAGCACCTCGGCGAGGTCCCCCACCTGCTGCACTGCGCCGACGAGGGGCCTCCACCGCGTGTCGTCGTAGGTGTCGTACACGATGCCGAGGAAGGCGCCCGGGACGGTGGAGTGGTCGGTCATGCGATGCCTCCGATGAGGGTCAGGGCGGTGACGGCGGTGTCCGCGCTGTCGTCCGCCGCGTGGACGGCGACGGCGTACGCGCCGGCGGGGAGGTCGGTGAACGCGCCTTCGTAGCAGCCGGTCTGCCGGTTGTAGGGCAGGCGGCGCCAGTCCTGCCGGCCGTCCTCGCCCGTGATCGACGTCTGGATGGACAACTCGTCGGCCCCCGGGCGGTTGCCGGCGACCCTGACCGTCAGCTCCAGCGGCTCGCCGTCCGCCAGGTACTCGGGTGCGAGCAGGCTCAGGGGGTAGGCGGCGGTCGAGCCCCGGTAGACGCCCGGCGCGGGGGCCAGATAGTCGAAGAGGACGGCCCGCACGTCGGCGTGGTTCTTGATCGCACCGTGGTTGGCGAAGGACGAGCGTGTTGCGGTCGGGTCGCCCGGGGACGCCTCGGCGGGGTAGGCGGCGAACCTGGGCACGCGGCCGTCGCCGCCCTCCTCCTTGCCGTTGATGGTGGTGAGGAGCCGCAGCCGCTCGCCCTCGGGGACGGCGGTCGTGGGGGTGGGCTGGCGGACGCCGACCACCGGCAGGCAGAGCCGTTCGGCACCGGGGCCGTCCCGTTCCACCCGGGCCAGCGCCGCCGTGCGGATCTCGGCGTGGAAGCGTTCGGCCTCCGCCAGCAACCCGCCGTCCACGCCGGGGAGTCCGCCGCTGATCTCGCCGGGGCGCTTGAGGCCCTCGGGGGTGACCAGGCAGGCGTAGTCGGGGATGAGCTGGTGGGTGGACGGCAGGCTGCGGCCGAACGGGGTCAGGTCGACGCCGGCCGGTCCGAGGCCGAGCCGGTGCCCGTTGACCAGGGACTCCAGTGCGCCGAGCGAGCCGCGGTGCGGTGTGCCCAGGGTGATCAGCCGGCGGGTGACCTCGGCGCCACCGCAGCACTCGACGTAGTAGCGGGCGACCAGCCCGCCCATCGAGTGGCAGATCAGCCGGACCCGGGCGTCGGCGCGTTCCGGTGACGAGGCCTGCCAGCGACCGAGCGCCTCGTTCACCCGCTCGGCGAGCCGCCGGGCGTTGTAGCGGCAGGAGAGGCGCCAGTCGTACGCGAACTCGACCAGGTTGACCGGGACTTCCGCCGGAGCGCCCGGCAGTGCGCGGCGGACGCTGAAGTTGCGTTCCAGCCAGGCGCACAGGTCGCCGTAGCCGTTGACCAGCGGCCAGATCCCGGGGAGCGCGTGCAGCGAGGGGACGAGGCCGGTCGCTTCGACGCCGTCGCCGGGGTGGTCGTCGCCGATGTCGCGGGGGAGCCGGAGGGCGGTCACCGAGCGGGCGAAGGTGCGGATCCCGTCCCACACGGCGCCGGGGGAGGGGCCCCAGACCTCGCGGCCGTCGACGGCCAGCCGGCTGCCGAGGATGCCCGGGACGACGACCACGAGGTCGTCCAGCTGTTCGCGCTCCATGGTTGGGCGTTTCCCCCTCGCTCTGGTCCACGACGGCATGCGCGGGACCGGTGCGGCCGACGTGCTCTCCGTGGGATGAATACCAGACTGATGCGCACCCGTTGGGCTGATCAGGTGTCAAGTCAGGCTCAGGCAAGGCAAGCACAAGACCGCAGAAACGATTCGCCAGGCCGTGGATCCCGGGAGGGCGCGCGGAGGTGACGAGGAGCGCGCAGCGGATGGAGCCGCGCGCCCCCGACTGAGCACCGAGATCGAGCCATCGAAGGCTGTTTCCGGTCGGTCTGATGGGTTGATCGTCGGTTTGGCGGCGGTGTGTTCGAATCGTGTGCAAGGGTTGCGGAGTGGCACATGTGAAATGTCACATGGGGCTACGTTGTGAAGTGACGTACCAGAGCAGTGATGTACCGAGAGATGTGGAGTACCGAAATGAACCGACTGACTCTGCTGGCCGCCGGCATCGCCGGCGCGGCGACCCTGCTGGCCGTTCCCGCCGAGGCGGGCGCGGCGACCGCGACCACCACGGCCACCACCGTCACCTGTGGTGCCTCCGGGCTGCAGGCCGGCCTGTCGACCAAGGTGTGTGCCGAGATCACCGGTGACAGCGTCCAGTTCTACGGGCAGATCAGCCTGGCCGGCCCGCCGAGCCCGGGCACCACGCTGCCGACGCGGGAGCTGCTGACCGGCCTGTCCGGCCAGGTCGTGGGCGGGGCCTCGCTCGGCACGGTGAACGGGTACACGCGGTTCACCGCCAGCACGGTGCAGGTGCGCGGCGTCGGCGGCACGGTGCCGTGCGGCTCGACCGTCCACGGCAGCTTCAGCGTGGCCGAGTTCCCGTGGAGCCCGGTGCCGGTGACCGTGGACGTCGCGGTGCCGTGCTGACATAGCGTCAGCGCACGAAGCCGGGCCCGGGAGTTGGCGGACTCCCGGGCCCGGTGCCGTCCGGCCGGCGTGCGCCGGCCGGCCCGGCATGCCTCGACGACCTCACGAAGACCTACACGGCACCCTCGAGAACGGGCTCCCGGGATTCCGGGCGAGCCGGATCACCGGCCGGGGCGGCGGCGCGCAGTGCCGCCTCGACCCGGCGGTTGCTGGTCATGGTCGCCGTGACGGCGGTCATCGTGAGGAGCAGGCCGGCCGCGGTGTAGAGCGGGGTGCGGACGTCGTAGGTGGTGGCCAGCCAGCCGCCGAGGAAGGCGCCGAACGGCGCGGCGCACATGGCCAGCATGCGGGAGGTGGAGGCGACCCGGCCCATCAGGTGGGCGGGGACGATCGCCTGGCGGAGGGAGGGGCCGAGCACCATCGTGGCGCCCATGCCCGCTCCGCAGACGGCGAGCGCGAGGCCGGCGACGTACGGGTTCGGGGCGGCGGCCAGGCTCAGGATGGCGAGTCCCTCGACGGTGGCCGTACAGGTCAGCGCGGTGCCGGTGCCGAGCCGTCGGCGGAGGAAGGAGGCGATGCCCGCGCCGAGCAGGCCGCCGGTGGCCTCCGCCGTGAGGAGCAGGCCGAAGCCGAAGGTGCCGACGCCGAGCCGGTCGTGCGCGAAGAGGGCGAGGACGGTCTCCACGGCGAGGAAGGCGATGTTCCCGACCGCCGGGCGCAGCGCGAGTCCGAGCAGCAGCTGGTCCCGGAACACGTATGAGGCGCCGGCCCGCGCCTGCCGCAGCAGCGACTCACGGGCCTGCGGTACGGGCCCGGGTGCGGCGGGCAGCGACCGGACGAGCACGGCGGAGACCGCGAACGACACCGCGTCGGCGAGCAGCGGGACCGACCGTCCGAGCGCGAGCAGGGTGCTGCCCGCGGGAGGGCCGGCGAAGCCGGACGCGGCGGTCTGGGTGCCGCGCAGGCGGGAGTTGGCGCGCTCCAGGAGTGCGGGGTCGCGGCCGAGCAGATCCGGCAGGTAGGCCGTGGCGGCCGTGTCGAAGAAGAGTCCGCCGAGGCCGAGCAGGAAGGCGAGGGCCGCGAGCAGCGGAATGCTCAGCACGTCGAGCGCGGCCGCCGCCGCCGGTATCGCGAGCAGCGCCGCACGGGCCGCGTCCGTGATCCACATCGTGCGCCGACGGTCCCAGCGGTCCACCAGTGCGCCGCCGAGCACCCCGAAGAGCAGCCACGGCAGCGTGCCGGAGGCCGTGACGACGGCGAGCGCCATCGGATCCTGCGTCAGCGTCAAGGCGAGCAGCGGCAGCGCGGCATGCGACACCCCGTCACCGAGCGAGGAGACCGTCTGTGCGGTCCACAGCCGTCCGAACCCGGTCGGCAACTTCTGGACGTCCGAAATCACTTGGCGTCCCCCTCGGCCTGGCCGCGACGGGCCGGGTGGAACAGGGCGAAGACGAGGGACGCGTCCGGCAGTGACGGGTCGGACAGTGCCCGGTACTCGTCCGCCAGGGCCTGCAGCCGTGCCCCCAGTTCGGCGAACTGCTCCTCGGTGAGCCGCAGGTGCGCCATCCGGACGTGCCGCTCGCCGTCCACCGGCGCCGCCTCCAGGTCCGCCACCGCATGGCGCATCAGCACGTCCGGCTCTCCCTCGCCGCGCTCCGGCAGCATGATCGCCCGTGCGGCCATGGCGTAGTACCGCTCGGTGACCCCCCGGACCTTCCGCGTCCGCACCACCTTCACCAGGCCGGCCCGTTCGAGCAGCCGCACGTGGTAGCTGGAACTCCCCTTGGCGAGGCCGACGCGCTCGGCGATCTGCGTGATCGTCGCGGGCTCGAAGCGGAGCACGGCCATGATCCGGTGACGTGTGAGGTTGGAGACGGCTCGGAGCTGCTCGTCGGTGGTGACGTGGAACGTCTCGGGAAGATCATCGGTAGGCATGCGCTAATGGTCAACGTTTCTTGACCATTGCGCAAGGGGGTTTCCGGAACCGCCTCCCGGATGGCTCAAGAGGAGCCCGGGCGGGGGCCGGTTCGATGACGACTTGAAGAACTCTTCATCCGCAGGGGATGATGCTCCCCGGTCGTGCCGGGCCACCCGGGCACCCCGCACCAGCGAGCACGAGGAAGAGGGCGGACGATGCCGGTCCCGCTGTACCAGGCCAAGGCGGAGTTCTTCCGTACCCTCGGACACCCCGTCCGCATCCGCGTCCTGGAACTGCTGCAGGACGGGCCGCGGCCGGTGCGCGAGCTGCTGGCCGAGATCGAGGTCGAGCCGTCGAACCTCTCCCAGCAGCTCGCGGTGCTCCGCCGCACCCAGCTGGTCACGGCCACCCGCGAGGGCAACACCGTGGTGTACGCGCTGAGCACGCCGGACGTGGCCGAGCTGCTGCGCGCCGCCCGGCGCATCCTCACCGAGCTGATCACCGACCAGGGTGCGCTGCTCACCGAGCTCCGCGCACCCGGCAGCCGCGCCGTTCCGGCGGCCTACCCCGCGCGCCCGGCGGAGGAATGAGCACCCGGCGGCGGCACCGGCAGGTTCCGCCGCCCGGGGGACAGACGGCAGTACCGCCCGACCGAAGGAGAACCCGGCCATGGCCGACGGCAACAGCGACGAGAACAGCAGGCGCAAGGCCATGCTGGTCCGCGCGGGCATCTACATCTTCGCCACGCACCTCTTCGCGGGCTTCGTCATCCTGCTGTTCACCCTCGGCGGTCGGCGCTGAGCCATTCGGCGCCGGGCCACTCGGCTCCGCGCTGACCGCCACCGGGCCGGCTGCCACCGGTGCGACCGCCACCGGACGGGGCGTCGTCCGGCCGGGCGTCGGCGCCGAGGTACCGGCGGGTGGTGCTGGTCCAGGCCTGGACGCCTTCGACCAGCTCCATCGTGCCGTTGAGGTACCAGTGTCCGGCCGGGTGGCGGAGCAGCAGGCCCCGCCGCAGGGTGTCGCTCTCCTCCCGCAGCTGCGCGATCCGGGCCCGGACGGTCCCCGCGGCCTGGGTGCGGGTGCAGCCGCGGACGCGTTGCAGGGTCAGCACCGTGTTGAAGGCGGCGGCCGGCTGGCGTTCCTCACGCTCCAGTGAGTAGAGGTCGTTGATCAGCGTCGCGGCGTCGGCGGTGTGGGCGCGCAGCCGGTGCAGCGCGGGCTCGGCGTGCAGCCGGGCCGGGGCGTCGAAGCCGTGGACCCGCTCCAGTATGTTCATGAACGGGTAGAGGCAGCTGGCGTGGCGGCGGAGCCGCACGGTCTCGGGGAGGCCGGGGAAGGTGCGGCCGGCCCGGTGGGCGGACTCGGCGAGGAACGTCTGCAGACAGGCCCGCCACTCGGCGGCGGCCCGCTCGCGCCAGGCGGGCGACATGGCGTGGCACTGACGCCGCCACAGCTCCCGCCAGCAGTGCAGCAGTGGCGCGTCGCCCGGTGCGGGCGGCGGGGCGTCCCCGGCCAGGACGGCGAGCAGCGGGTGGACGACGGCGCGGGCCTCGGCGGGGTGACGGCCGGGCGGGCCGTCGAAGCGGTCGTCGAGGATGGTGAACCAGCCGAGGACGTCGACCAGCAGGCCGAGTTCGGCGCCGTGGGCCCGGGGGTAGGCGTGGCCGATCAGCTCGGGGAGCGCGTAGGCCTGGTAGCGCGGCAGGTCGACGCGGGTGAGCAGGCCGTGCTGCAGTGCCCAGTCCGCGTGCCGGGCGGTGGCGCCGTGCAGGTCGTCGGGAACGCGGCGGCCGGCCGGCCCGGGGGACGGCAGCACCGGGTGCGCAGGTGGGCCGGGCCGGGGAACGGCGGCGGTCCGCGCGGCACTGGCACTGGCAGTGGTCGCGGCGGTGGCGCCGGCCCGGCCGCCGTCGCGCGGGGTGAGCCGGACGCGCAGGCCCTGGGCCTGGACGGTGGTCCAGACGACCTCGCGGGCCCGGGCGCCCGGGACGGCCGTGGGCCGCCAGCGGCGCAGGATCGCGGCGGCGGCCACCGTCAGCTCCGCCCAGGCGAAGGCCTCGCCGATGCACTTGTGCTTGCCCGCCCCGAACGGCAGGAACGCCTCCCTCCCGGCGCCCGCCGCGGCGCCGCCCTCGCGCCAGCGGCCGGGGCGGAAGCGCAGCGGGTCCGGGTGGAGCAGCGGGTCGCGGTGCAGCGCGGTGAAGCTGTAGAGGAGTTCGGTGCCGGCCGGGATGCGGTACGGGCCGAGCTCGACCGGCGCGCGCGCGGTCCGCATCAGGAAGGCGTTCGGCGCGTGCAGCCGGACCACCTCCTGCATGACGCAGCGCGTGTATGTGAGCCGGGCGAGCGCCTCCGGGGTGGGGACGGTGCCCGCCGGGAGGTGTTCGTCCAGCTCCGCGAGGACGCGGGCCTCCATCCGGGGGTGCCGCAGCAGTTCGTCGATCAGCCAGGTGAGCGTGGTGGAGACGGTCTCGGTGCCCGCGCCGAACATGGTGATCGCCTCGGAGCGCACGTCCGCCTCGGTGAGCGGCCGGCCGGTGGCGGGGTCGGTGGCGGCGCGCAGCAGCCCGGGCAGCGTGCCGTCCTGGCCGGTGGCCCGCGGGCCGGACGCGGCGCCGCCGAACGGACAGCCGCCCGCCGGCGAACCGACGCCGCCGGCCGGAACCGCGTCCCACACCGTGGCCGGACCGCCCGGCCGGGGAGCCCCGTCGACGGCCTGGTCGACCACCCGGTTCAGCACCCGCACGGCCGCGTCGAAGCGCCGATTGACCGGCAGCGGCAGCCGGGCGAACGCCGGGTGCGGGTAGAGCGACTGGACGATCTGGCCCTTGACCAGGTCGGGCAGCGCCCGGTGGAAGGCGAGCGTGGCGGCCTCGCTCAGCCGCGCGTCGAACAGGGCGCGGGTGACGATCTCCAGCGCGAGGTGGTTCATCTCCTTGGCGACGTCGAGGACCTGGCCCGGCCGCCAGCGTCCGGCCCGTTCCTCGGTGACCTGGTGCATCACCGCGAGGTAGCCGGCCATCCGGTCCGGGCCGAAGGCGGGCTGGACGATCCGGCGGCGGTCGCGGTGCGCCCGGCCCTCGGACATCAGCAGCCCGTCGCCGAACGCCGTCCTGAGGGTGTCCTGGACGGCGCCGCGCGGACAGTCGTGGGCGAGCGCCACCAGCAGGGTGTGGACCAGGCGGGCGTCGGTCACCACGCAGACGGTGCGCGGCCCGAGCCGGATCCGCACCACCCCGCCGTGACGGGAGAGCGAGCCGAGGAATCCCAGCGGGTCGCGTAGCAGCGCGGGGGCGTGGCCGAGGCCGGGGAGGGCGCCGGGTGCGAGCGGGGGAGCGGCCGCGGGGGCCGCCGGCCGGCGGGTGCCTCCGTGTGCGGCGACCGGTCTGCGGACCTCGTTCGTCAGGAGCATGACATCACCTCTCACCAGTTGGACCGGCGCGGCGGGAGCACCGGAGCGGCCGCCGCGACAGGCGGAATCCGAGGGCCCCGACCAGCGCGGACCCCCGCGCGCGCCACAGGCAGCCGGGGGCGCACGCCATAGCAAACGCGCCGGTCCGGCGAGCGTTGCGCTGGACGGCCGGGGATCACCCCAACGGTGGAGCGCACCGCGCCCTGCCCGGCGCACCGGGCGCGGCGCACATCCCGGCCGGCCGGGATGTTCCGGGTCGTGGGCGCACCGTCGCGCCTGCCGGGGCGGCACTCCGGGGCGCCGCTCCTGAGCTGGGCGGACGGCCCGCGCCCGGCCGCCCGTCCTTGCCGTGGAGGCAGGGTCTTTTGGCCCTCGGCCGGAGGGCCCGCGCGGGTCCAGCATGGTCCGGATCAACGCGCAGTGGGACGAGGCGGCCCAGGAGATCGTCATCAAGGGCCAGGTGAACCTCGGCATCGCCGCGGCCACCCCGCGCGGCCTGA